>JANXAA010000100.1 GCA_025061865.1 Acidobacteriota bacterium
ATCTTGTCCGGGAGCTCCGATGTCGTCGTGTAGCCGTACAGCCGGCGACCTTCCCCGGCGATGAAGAAGCCCATGTCGATGGCCTCTTGAACGTCACCCCGGGTCTCCTCGAGGATTTTACCGTTTTCCCGGGTCATGTCCCGGGCGATGGTGTCCTTCAATTCGACGAGCCGCTGGGCGACCCGATAGAGAATCTCAGCCCGCTGGGGGGGCGGGACGAGCCGCCACTTCTTATAGGCCTCCCGGGCGGCCGCCACGGCCTTGTCGACGTCCGCCTGGGACGACTTGGGGAACAGACCGATGAGCTCCCGCGTGTCGGCCGGATTCCGGTCCTCGAAGTACTCCCCACTGACGGGGTCGACCCACTCACCGCCGATGTAGTTCTTGTATCGTTCCATCGTCGACCTCCCATGGGCTATCCGAATCCATCTCATCCATTATATCGCCTATATCGCCGGATCCCCTGGACGGTTGCCGGCGAACCGAACTCTGGATTATCCTGGGTCTGGGATGACGTGACGAGGCGATTCGAGAACCGTATCCTCCGCCACCCATGAGGGGCTTTTTCTATTCGCAATTCATCCGGAGGGGTCCCCGTGACGGCACCGACCCCCCTGGCTTCCGTCCTGCAGTACTGGCAAACTCTGGGATTTCGTTGGCTGGCTCTTCCGGAGGCGACTCGCCAGCGGGAACAGCAGCTGCGAGAGCTCCAGGCGACCGTCCAGCGGTGCCGCCTGTGTCCCCTCCATCAGAATCGGAAGCAGGCCGTCTTAGGGATGGGGGACCCATGGAGCCCGCTCATGTTCGTCGGGGAAGGCCCCGGGGCCCAAGAAGACGTCGAGGGCCAGCCCTTTGTCGGCGCCGCCGGTCAGCTCCTGACAAAAGCTCTTCGGATGGTCGGTATCGATCGCCAGCGGGTCTACATCGCCAACGTCGTCAAGTGCCGTCCCCCGGAGAATCGGACGCCTCGGCCGTCAGAGATGAGCGCTTGCTTCCCTTACTTGCGTCGGCAGATCGAGATCCTCCGGCCGGCTATCCTCGTCCCGATGGGCAATCCAGCGACGTCCATGGTCTTGGGCCGGACGGGCATGCAACAACTGCGGGGCCAGTGGTTTCAGAAAAACGGCGTGTGGGTCGTGCCGATCTACCATCCGGCATACGTCCTGCGCAACCCGGAGGCCTTTCCTTTTTTGATGAACGACCTCCGGCAGATCGCCGAAGTCGCCCGCCGCTTCGGATGGCTCTGAAGCTGGGACCGCTGGTTGCCGGTTGGCAGGCCCTTGGCTAAAATACATACGACGTAGCGTGGGGGGTTAGCTCAGCTGGGAGAGCGCCAGCTTCGCAAGCTGGAGGTCGCCAGTTCGAATCTGGTACCCTCCACCACGGAGCCTCTCTCGAGACGGGCTATGTCCCGATTCATCGGCGGCAGTGCCGGCGCCATGGCGCGGGAGATCGCCGAGGGGTTTATCATCGTGACCCAACACACTCTCCGGCGTTTCACCCCCGAGGAGCTCCGTCAGCTCCAGTTCGAGATCGATAAGCTCCTGACAGCCCTCCGGGCCGAGCAAAGCCCGACCGATGACCCCCTGACAGTCCAGAAGCGGAATCGCAAGATTTCCCGTCTCACGCAAGTCACCCAAATCGTCCAGTTTCTCCTCCAACAACGCCGGGGGTGAGCTTTTCTGACCCCGTGCCAGGGGCTGGCGATCCGATCCCTCGCTGGCCCCCTCCCCCGGGGGAGAGGTCTTAAGACGACTTCCTGGACTTGTCCCTCGTCACGTTACCCCCGGGACGGGGCGGCCCAAGCGTTGGGCGACGGACTCGACGGCCCGCCGGAGGCGACCCTTGGGACCCTCCCGGTAATCGACCTTGATCAGGACGGAGATCCGGCGGCAGTCCCGCTGAAGGTCCTCCAGGCACGCCTGGACGACGCGGGCTAACTCCTCCCACGAGTCAGCCTCAAGGACGGTCCCGACGGCCGTCAGCCGGTAGTCGAGGCCGCTCCGGTCGATGACGTCCACGGCGCGGGCCACGTAGGCACCCACGCTCTCTCCCTTGTCCAGAGGTGTGAGGCTGAGAAACATCAACCAACTCATGGTCGACCCCATGTCGGTGTGAGGTGTCAGGTATGGTTGGACATTGGGTCTTTCCCTGACCCTGAATCTTGTCTTCCCAGAGCCGCCTCCCTATCTGCCGATCGATCGACCGGCCCATCCGCCCAGGACCATGGTTCTCCATTCGACGCTTGCTATCACGGCCAGGGGAGGGTCTCGGATGGTCGTCGGGTCCACCGGGTGAAGCGGACCTCCGGGCCGGCCGGGTCGTAGACTTGCACAGCCGAGAGGGCCTCCGGGCCGTCGTTGGTAAAGGCGTGCGCCGTGCCGGCAGGGATGAAAATCGCCATCGGCGCCTCGACGACCCGCTCCGTCCCGTTCAGCGTCAGACGACCCCGGCCTCGTAGGACGAACAAGATCTCGTGGGATTCGGCATGGACGTGTTCGGCGACCTGAGCCCCGGGCTGGAATACACCGTATCCGACGTGGAGTCGGACGTTCGAGTGACCCTGCCGCGGGCCTAACCATAGGCTCATCCGAGTCTTTCCGTCGGGACTCTCGTAAAAGACTGCCTCCGACAGCGGCACCAGGTGCGCCGGGACTGAAGCGTCTCGGGAGCGTCCCAAGTGACCCAAAAGCCAGCCCAGGACCAGGCCGACGATACATCCGAAGACCCAGGACCGACGTCGCATGACCGGCCTCCGTTACGCGAGGTCTCGGCCCTCCCGAAGTGGGTCCAAGCCGGGAGCCTGGAGTCAGTAGTCCACGGTCGGGGTCCTTGTCCCTGGGGCCCCTCGGGAGCGGACCTGCCGGATGAATTCATCGAACAGATACAGGGCGTCGTGGGGTCCTGGGGAAGCCTCGGGGTGAAACTGAACGGCCAGGATGGGCAAGTCCCGGTGGCGGAAGCCTTCGAGGGTCCCGTCGTTGAGGTGCCAGTGGGTCGGGACGACTTCCGGCGGGAGGCTGTCAGGGTCGACGGCGAAGCCGTGGTTCTGGGTCGTGATCAAGACCTTCCGGAGGGGCTCGTCCTTGACGGGTTGATTGGTGCCCCGGTGGCCAAACAGGAGCTTGTAGGTCCGTCCCCGGAAGGCCAGGCCCAGGACCTGATGGCCCAGACAGACGCCTAAGAGGGGAACACGTCCGATAAGGCGGCGGACTTCCCGGACGATCCCAGGTAAGGCCGCCGGGTCACCGGGTCCATTCGAGAGGACGACGCCCTGGGGTCGCAAGCGCAAGACGTCCTCGGCCGGCGTCCGGGCCGGGACGACCAGCACCCGGCAGGATCGCTGGAGCAGGGCCCGCAGGATGCCCCACTTGACGCCGTAGTCGTAGACGACGACCAGGGGCGCCGAGGGCGCTGGTTCGCTGGGGACACCCGTCGAGTTCATCGGGACCGGCCGGATACCGGCGGCTAGGTCTTCAAGAACCCACGCCTGAGGCCGAGGCGTCTCCGCCGGGACGGCCCAGAAGGGCTCCGCCGGGGAGACAGCCCGGACCCAATCGGCTCCGACCATCGAAGGACTCTGGCGGGCTTGGGCGACCAGGACCTGGGGGTCGGCGGGCACGGTCGAAAGCACAGCCCGCATGGCACCCTGGGAGCGGATCTTCCGGACGAGGGCCCGCGTATCGATTTCGGCGATGCCTGGGATACCCCACTGTCGAAGGTACGTGTGAAGGTTCCAATGACCCTGGCGGTGACTGTAGAAGGGGCTCGGGTCGGCGACGACGAAGCCCTCGACCCAGGGGCGGAGGCTCTCGACATCCGTCGGATTCAGACCGTAGTTCCCGATGTGGGGATGAGTCATGATGACGATCTGGCCCTTAAAGGAGGGATCGGTCAAGACCTCTTGATAGCCCGTCATGGCCGTCGTAAAGACGAGTTCACCCCAGCGCTCCGTCGAGGCACCGAGGGGCTGACCGACGTAGTAGGAGCCGTCTTCCAGGGCCAGAATCGCTTCCATCGGCTTTCACTGCCAGGGAGGGATCGCTCATAAAATAAAGTAGAGCTAGGCGGGAACGCAAGCCTTGGGTCGGTAAGCAGATAGGGTCCGTAGAGAGGGATTTTCCCTAAGGGCCCAGGGGAGGTGGGGGCCCCTGTTCAAACACCCCCACGTCAGGCAGTGTTGTGATGCGGAGCCGCTGGTGTCTCGACATCCTCGGCTCCACCCCGCCTGCAGTCTAGAGGCTCGCCCTTTCTTAACTTTTATCTCCCATCTTCCCACTCCCTACCTGCCCATCTACCCCTCTGGCCATCCGGATGACGAAGCCGGGTAGAAATGCTATAATACGTCTGACTCTGCCTTATCGGACCTGAAGCTCAGATATTCCCTCGACGGAAGTCGCATCCGGAGAAGAAGGGGATGCTCTGGACTTTCGTGGGCTACGTTCAGAATCAGACAGGTCTTCAGCCGCCGACGCCCGGCGGGAACGGCGCCCTGCGGTTTCTCCTCAGTATTCTGCCCTTGATCTTCTTCTTCGTGATCGCCTATGTGTTCCTCATCCTGCCGACTCAGCGGCAGCAGAAGAAGCATCGACAGCTCTTGGCGAATCTGAAGGTCGGAGACCGGGTCGTGACGAACAGCGGGATTTACGGGACCATCGTGAAAGTCGGGGAGAAGACCTTTAAGCTTCGGGTCGCCGACAAAGTCGTCATCACTGTCGAAAAGTCGGCCATCACTGGCCTTCAGCCGGCCGAGAGCGAGGCGGAGGTATAAGGGTCAGGTGCCGAGTCCCAGGTATCGGACGCCAGGTTTGCAGACTGTCGGACTGGGACCCGGGACATGGGACCCCCTTCTGCATTTTGACATGCCGAGCATAGCGTCATGAAGCGTTTGCGGTGGAGACTCATCCTGATTCTCGCCGTGGCAGCCCTTGGCGTGTGGGGCATTTGGCCGCTCCAGGAAAAAATCCGTCTCGGCCTGGACCTGAAGGGCGGGATGCACCTCGTCCTTCAAGTTCACATGGAAGACGCCCTGCGGGCCCAGCGGGACCACGACCTGAACGGCGTGCGGGCTTGGCTTCAGGACAAGGGCTGGCTGACGTGGTTTCAGTTCGATACGCCGGCCTTGGACCGCATCGTGATTCGGGCCGCCCAACCCCCGGACCTTCAGCAGTTCCAACGAGCCTTTACCGACCTGGGTGACTATCTGGAGCGAAACTACTCCACGGCCTACATCGTGGACGTGCGGTCCGACGGCATCACGCTCCAGATGCGGCCGGAATTGGTCACGGACGTCAAGCGCCGGACGTCCGAGCAAGCTGTCCTGACGATCCGGCGGCGGGTCGACGAATACGGCCTGGCGGAGGTCGTCGTGGCGCCCCAGGGTGCTACGGGGGAGCGGATCCTCGTCCAGCTCCCCGGTGTCGAGGACCCGAATCAGGTGAAGGCCCTTATCCGGGAGACGTCCTTTCTGGAGTTTCGTCTCGTTTTGGACTTTGCTGCTACCCAGGACGAGCTGACCCAGCGGTACCAAGGCCGTCTCCCGGAAGGGACGGAAATTCTACCGGGTTGGATCGAGCGGGACGGCGAGGACGGTCGGTCGGCCGACACGGGGTTTTACTTGGTCCGGAAGGAGGCCGTCATCACGGGCCAGGACCTCGAATACGCTTATCGGTGTGCGGACCAGGTCGGCTTACCGGCTGTCTGCTTCCGGCTGAGCCGCCGAGGCGGGGAGCGCTTTTACAACTTCACGGGCCAGCACATCGGGGACCCCCTGGGGATCATCTTAGACGGGCGGGTCATCACGGCCCCTCGCATCCAGGCCCAGATCCGGGACGAGGGCCAGATCACGGGCCGCTTCACCCAGCAGGAGGCGGAGCGCCTGGCGATCCAGCTTCGGTCCGGAGCTCTGCCGGCGGCGATGACGATCCTGGAGGAACGCCAGATCGGACCGGCTCTCGGGCGGGACAGCATCCGCAAGGGGGCCTTGTCGTCCCTCATCGGAGCGACCATCGTGATGCTCTTTATGCTGTTTTATTACAAGGGAGCAGGGGTCAACGCCAACCTGGCCTTAGTCCTAAATCTTCTGATCATCCTGGCCTGCTTGGCCTACTTTAAGGCCACGCTGACGCTCCCGGGCATCGCCGGGGTCGCCCTGACCATCGGGATGGCCGTCGACGCTAACGTCTTGATTTTTGAACGCATCAAGGAGGAGCTCCGGGTCGGCAAAACGGTCCGGACGGCCGTGGATCTGGGCTTCCACCGGGCCTGGAGTGCTATCTTTGACTCCAACATGACGACGATCCTAGCGGCCCTCGCCCTGTACATCTGGGGCACCGGTCCCGTTCAAGGGTTTGCCATTACGTTATCCATCGGCTTGCTGGCGAACCTGTTTACGGCTGTCTTCGTGTCCCGAACGATCTTTGAGCTCGTCTTAGGAGAACGGCCCGTCGAGCGGTTGAGTATCTAACCGGGTCCTTAGGTCTTCGGGTGCCCCGTCTGGGTCGCCCGCTCCCCGCGACTCGACGCCTAGGACCCTTGCTGAGGGATGCCCATGAGTGAGCGATACGAGCGGACGCCCTTTCGTATCGACTTCATGAAGTACCGGCCCTTCTTCCTCTTCGTGTCTCTGAGCTTAATGGCAGTGAGCGCCGTCTCGCTGGGGACGCGGGGCCTGCGGCGGAGCATCGACTTTACAGGGGGCCTCCTCCTCCGGGTCCACTTCGCCGAGCCCGTCTCCGTCGGACAGGTCCGCGCGGCGATGGAACGTATCGGTTTAGGGGACAGTACGATTCAGGAATATGGGTCACCCCGGGACATCCTCATCCGGATCGCCCAAGAGCGAACGGAAGCCCTCGCTCGAGCCCGGGGTGTCCAGGGCGAGCTCTCCATAGAGGTCATGCTGGAACGGCTGATTCCGGAAATCCAAAGCACCCTGTACCGCACGTTCGCCCCCGGCCTTCCGGTAGATAAACCCGACTTCAACAACACGGACGTCGTCCGGCTGACCCGCTTTTTGACCGAGCGGGACCCCCTGAGCCTTCAGAAGGAGCCGTCCGACGTGCGGGAGGCCCGGTACGCTGACATCGCCCGCCGCATCTATGAAGTCCGGATGCGACCTGACTTGGGCGGCGTCCTGCGGGATTGGAAAGATTTATTCGATCGCGTCCCCCTGGAGCCTCCTGTCCGGGCGCTTTTACAGGACCACTTCGTCCTCGGCCCCTTTACGGTCCTCTCCATCGAGTCCGTCGGGCCGCAGATCGGCAAGGAACTGATCGGTAAGACCCAGACGGCGGTCATCGTGGCGATGAGCCTAATGCTGATATACATTTGGTTCCGCTTTGACCTCGTATTTGGGGTCATGGCCCTGGCGTGTTTGGTCCATGACGTCCTCATCACGCTGGGGGCCCTATCCCTCACGGGTCGGGAGATCTCGCTGACGGTCGTGGCGGCCCTCCTGACCATCGTGGGGTACGACGTCAACGACACGATCGTCATCTACGACCGCATTCGGGAAAACAAGGGTTTAAGAAAATATGC
>JANXAA010000101.1 GCA_025061865.1 Acidobacteriota bacterium
GCTCCAACCGGATCCCTTCCAGGGCCCCATGCGGGCCTTTCTGACGGACCGGGCCCGACCTTTTTATGGCCGGGACCGAGTCGTCGACATCCAGCACATGACCCTTCGGTTGAAGGTCGACCCGACTCGAAAGTGGATTGAAGGCACTGTGACATACCGGGTCGAGGCCCTCCGGCCGCAGGTGGCCCGCTGGGTCTTAGACGCCGGGCCGGACCTGACGGTCCGCCGAGTGTCCGGTGGCTCAGGGGACCTCTCGTTTCAGCACGATGGGGAGCGGCTTGTCCTCCGGTGGCCGACACCCTTGGCGATGGGGCAGACCGATGAGGTGACCCTCGAGTACCAGGGACGCCCGTCGAAGGGTCTGTATTTCGTCGGTCCGGACGTCCATCCGGGATGGCCGGTTCAGGTCTGGTCCCAGGGGGAGGCCGAGGACAATCACTTTTGGTTCCCGACCCACGACTTTCCCAACGAGCGGTTTACGACTGAGGCCTACTGGACAGTCCCGAAGCCCTTCATGGTCATCGCCAACGGTGCTTTGGTCGACGTCCGGGACAGTCCGGACGGTCAGTGGCGGACTTATCACTGGAAGGAATCGGTGCCGCACGTCGCCTACCTGGTGTCCGTCGTCGTCGGCGAATTTCGGAAGGTCGAGGACCGGTTTGGGGACATACCCGTCGAGTATTATGTCCCACTGACTTTCACGGAAGTTGACGCCCGACGGTCCTTTGGGAAGACGCCGGCGATGATGGCCTTTTTCTCGGAGCGCCTGGGCTTCCGGTATCCCTATGCGAAGTATGCTCAGACGGCCATCTACAACTTCCAGTACGGCGGTATGGAAAACCTCTCGGCCACGACCGTCTGGGTCGAGACCCTCCACGACGAACGGGCCCATCTGGAGACCCGCAGTGACGGCCTCGTCGCTCACGAACTCGCCCACCATTGGTTCGGTAATCTCGTGACCTGCAAGGACTGGACCCACATCTGGTTGAACGAGAGCTTTGCCACCTTCCTGACCGCCGTGTGGTTCGAACACGATGAGGGCCCCGACGCCTACGATTGGGAACGTCTTGAATGGTATGATACTTACCTCCAAGAGGCCCGGGAGTACCTGCGGCCGATCGTCTGGAAGGTGTACACTTATCCGGACGACATGTTCGACCGCCATAGCTACGAGAAAGGCGGCCTCGTTCTCCACATGCTTCGCACGCTCCTGGGCGAGGAACTCTTCTGGAAGGGGGTCCAGCAGTATATCCGGGCCCATACCTATCAAACCGTCGAGACGTCGGACCTCCGGAAAGCCCTCGAAGAGGTCAGCGGGATGGCCCTGGAAGAGTTTTTCGACCAGTGGGTGTATCACGCCGGACATCCGAAGCTCCGCATCAACTCCCGTTGGGACCCCGAACGGGGTGAGCTTGTCCTGCAGGTCGAACAGCGGCAGGACCTCAATCCATGGGTCCCCCTTTTCCGCATCCCGACTCAGGTCCTTATCGTGACGGATGCCCGAGCGGAGACCCACGACGTTTTGATCCACCAGGCCTCTCACGAGTTCCGATTTCCCCTGCGACAGAAGCCCCGGATGGTCCTACTGGACCCGGGCCGCAACTGGTTGGCCGAGCAGGCGTGGGACAAGTCGACTGACGAGTGGGCCTATCAGCTCGAGCGCGCCGAGTCGGTCTTCGATCGCGCCATGGCCGCCCGAGCCCTTGGGGCCCGGGGCGATCCGGACGCCGTCGCTGCCCTGGCGAACGCCCTCGCCCAGGAGAAGTTCTATGGGGTCCGCATGGAGATCGCCAAGGCTCTGGGGAAGACCCAGTCGCCCGCGGCCGTCGATGCCCTGGTTCGCGCCCTGCAGGACCCCGATGCCCGCGTTCGGCGGGCCGCCGTAAACGCCCTGGGCGAGTCGGAGGCTGTCCCGGCTGTCGCTCTTCGACTCCAGGCTCTCTACGACCGGGAGCCGGCTTATGGCGTTCGGGCTGCCATCATCCGAACGCTCGTCCGATGGGAAAAGGAACGAGCCTGGGCCTGGATCCACCGGGGCCTTCAGGAGCCTTCCCACCGGGACCAGATTCAAGCGGCCGCCCTTCGGGCCCTTAAAGACCTGGCCCAGGTCCGGCCCCGGGAGGTGCGAAGCCTCCTGCGGGAATGGGCCCGACCGGGAAAACCCCTGTACGCCCGGGTCGCCGCTATTCAAACCCTCGCCGAGTTAGATCTTGACGACGAGGAACTGACCCGATTCCTGGAATCTTTTACACAGGACCCCGTTTATCGGGTCCGGGCGGCCGCTATCCGAGCCGTCGGCGGACGCCAGCACGAGCGTAGTCGGGCAGTCCTCCAGCGCGTCGCTCGCACGGAACCCGACAACCGACTCCGGACGACCGCCCTCCGGTCCATCGAGAGGCTGACAGCCGAACGGGCGTACCGGGAAGCCCCAGCCGACGTCCGGGCTGGGCTCGAGGCCCTACGTCGGGAACTCCTTCAGCGACTTCAAGCGATCGAAGCACGTCTCCAAGGCTTGGAATCCAAAATGACGCCCGCCCGCCCGTGATCGGTGCTTGGTCTTGGGTGCGGGGTGTCGGACAGAAGAGCCTACAGACCCAAACCTGACAGGGGTCGAGGGCATCGGCTGTTGTAAGGCGGCCTGCTGGGTGCCCCTCCACCCCACTGGCCCGCTTGCCTATAATTTCAGGTATATCCGAATATATTGGACAGCTATGCGAGACCTTGTCGTCTTCAGTAGCATCGGTTTTCTGGTGTTTGGTACCCTGGCGGCCTATGCCGAACCGACCGCCGTCATCGTGGCCTGGGACGGCGGTAAGCCCTCGGTCGTCCAACGCCTTATCGAACAGGGCCGGCTTCCGACACTCCAGGCCCTGATGGGGCAGGGGAGTTATACATTCCAAGCCCAGACGATCTTACCCAGTAAGACCCTGCCGTCCTTTACGTCCATGCTGACTGGGGTCTCCCCTCAACGGCACGGGGTTTTATGGAACGACTACGACCCCGGCCGAGGTTGGGTCCCGGTGCCGACCGTATTCGAGGTCTTGAAGCGGGCTCAGCCCTCAGCCCGTACGGCGATGGTCTTCTCGAAGAAGAAGCTTCGTCATTTAGTCAGGCCTGGTACGCTGGACGCCGTCGAGGAAGTCGATGAGGACGCTCTCCAGGTCGCGGAGGTGGCCGTCCGCCTGATCCAGAGCCTTCGACCCCATCTGCTTTTCGTCCACTTGCGCGACCCCGACCGAGCCGGTCACCTGCACGGTTGGGGCGACGACGCTCGAGGCCAGCCGCCATCGGCCCAATTTGTCGAGGCCCTTCAACGCTGTGACCGAGCCTTGGGAGTCATCGTCGAAGCCCTTCGCCAGAACGACTTGTGGGAGGCAACCTTGTTAATCGTCACAGCCGACCACGGGGGTCGGGGGTATCATCACGGGAGCTCCGACCCTCAAGATATGCGGATTCCCTGGATTGCAGCTGGGGGCTTGGCCGCACCGGCTGGGGTTTTGACCCGGACGATTCACACGATGGATACAGCCGCCACGGCGTTGGCTGCCCTGGGGCAAAGGCCACCCCTTGACTGGGACGGCCAACCTGTCTGGGAAGCCCTACGCATAGAGTTGGGGGACGAGTCCTGGGTGAAAGGGACCATGGGCCCCGGACTTCTCGGGAAGGTTCCCAACCCCCGCCTGGAGCCAAGACGGCGCGAGTGTCCCCGATAGAACGCTTGGCCCATGACGACCCTGAGGGACCTGTCCGGCAGGACGGGACGAGGCCGGTGCCAGACTTTCTGATGGGCGAGGGCCTCTTTCAGACCTCGTCCCGCCGGCGCGCCGTTATGGGGTCGCGGTCAGGACAGGACCCCACCGTTCTTGCCCAAGGACCGAGGGCCTGGGTCTGAGTCCTCTTATTATCAGATTATTACCGGAAGGTGCCTGGGCTGAACTCGTAGAATCGGTGGCCCGCCGTCGTCCGAGGGTCTATCAGGGGCCGGGGCTCCAGGACGGAGGCATCAGCCAGACGCCGGCTCCGTAGTGTGAGAAACCCAGCCGCCACCCAAAGGCGTACGCCGAGGGCTGCCAGGTCGCGGGCGTCTCGCAAGACGCCATTCGCCCGTGCTTGCAGGATCTTCTCGACTGTCTTCGGGCCGATCCCTGGGACTCGCAAGAGCCGCTCCCGGTCGGCCGTCAAGACCTCGACAGGAAATTCCTGGGGGTGGGCCAGGGCCCACGCTGTCTTGGGGTCGACCTCTAGAGGAAGATTCCCGTGGCGGTCGAAGACGACCTCGTCCAGACGAAATCCGTAGCGGCGGAGCAGGTAATCGACTTGATACAGTCGGTGTTCCCGCAGGGCGGGCGTCTCCGGGCGGTTCTCCAGGGGCGTGTCCCGAATGGGTCGGAAGGCCGAGAAATGCGCATGATGGAGGACTCGCTCCCGGTACAGCGAGTCGACCCGCGTAAGAATCTGGCGGTCTGTGTCGTCGGCGGCCCCGACGACAAACTGCGTCGTGATACCGGACCGCAAGACGGGTCGACCATCGGCCCGAAGGGATTCGGCCAGACGGTGGACTTCCGTCAACGTCTGCAGGTAGAGCGTAAAGTTCTTCTGGGGCGCGATCTGGCGCAGGACGTCGGGGCAGGGCGCCTCCAGATTCAACGATACCCGGTCGGCCAGTTCTACGACCCGCCGCAGTTGAGCCGTGTCGGCGCCGGCGATGACCTTGACGTGAATGTAGCCCCGATACCCCTCTCGGAACCGAAGGATCTCTAAGAGTCGAATCAGCCGGTCGACCGTGTCTCGGGGTGACAGGGGAATCCCACTGGTGACGAACAGGCCGTCGGCCCATCCCCGGCGATAGGCCGTCATGAAGACGCGCGCCAGTCGCTCGGGTGAGACCTCCACGCGGGGCAAGTCCCGGTCGCGCCGCATGGGACAATAGTAACAGTTGAAGACGCAGGCATTCGTCAATAGGATGCGGAAGATGCGAAAAGTGCGGCCACCCTGGCGGAGGGGACGGACGTTGATAGGACGCAAGGCCGAATGCCGCAGACCCTCGTCGAGGTCGTCTGCGGCCATTTCCAAGAGGATGCGGACCTTCTCGTCAAGCTCCATAGGAACCCCCGGGGCATCCCGTCGTGCGTGCCCGGGATCGGGAATGCCCGTGACCTTGAGCGTCGACCCGAGCGCTGGGCTCTATTTTATACCCTTCTTTCACCCGTGTCTACATCCGGGGTGTCCTGCTCTCAGGGCCTTTCAGCGAATTCGATGAATATGGGATAGAATCGAACGTCTGACTCCAAAGTTCAGGCCCTGTAAGACACGAAAGTCACGACTTGGGGAAGATTCGGTCGTTAGACCCTTTGGAAAAGGGTCCGGGGATTCCATGGGGAGGCTCGACCTTGCCACGCCGCTGGGGCCAGCACTTTTTGAGAGCCCGGGACATTGCCCGGCGGATCGTCGCCTGGGCGGGCTTGGCGACAGACCGACCCGTCTTCGAGATCGGACCCGGCTCAGGTGCCCTGACGGCGGTCCTCTTGGAAGCTGGCTACACCGTCGTCGCCGTCGAGGTCGATCCCCGGTGGGTCGAGTATCTCCAGCGCCGGTGGCCCGCAGAGCCCCGCTTACGGGTCGTGGCCGGTGACGTCCTCCGGGTCGATTGGCATAATCTGGGGCTGACCGAGCCCTTCGGCCTCATCGGGAACATCCCCTACGAGATCAGTAGCCCTCTACTCGAACGCTTGATGCGTTATGAGGGCGCGTGGTACCGGGCTGTGTGGACGGTCCAGCGGGAATTCGGAGAACGCCTAGAGGCCCGACCGGCGACGGCCGATTACGGGGCCCTCAGCGTGATCGCTCAACTCCGGTGGTCGATCGAGTTGGGGTTTACGATTCCACCCGGGGCCTTTCGACCGCCCCCCAAAGTCGAGTCGGTCGTCATCCGCATCGATCCTCGGTCCGACGTCCCAGACGCTGTCCGGACCCCGATGTTCTCGGCCTTTGTCCACGCGGCCTTCCGGCACCGTCGGAAGACACTCCTCAACAGTCTCTTGCAGGCACCCCTGTGGGCCGACCGGGTCGATGCCGTGGCCCGATGTCTGAAGGCTCTGGGCTTGGCGACTAACGTCCGAGCTGAACAGGTCTCCCTCGAGACATGGCCTACCTTGTGGAGTTGTATCCTGGAGCTGGAGTGCTTTGGGCATTTGAATTCTGGATATTAGCTCTTGGGGGCGGGACCGGAGGTCGGGGTCAGGAGTCAAGTTTTCCCGGCGTCGGCCCCAAACTCAGACCGCCCTATGCCACGATTCAAGCTATCTAACTATCTAAGTACGGGTAGTCGTAAAATTCTGGGGGAAGTTCGGCGGATGGGCCAGGAATTGCGACTCGAGGGATATAGCCGTTTTGGCCGACAGCTGGGAACGTCCGCCCGACTCCTGTCGTTAAAATGTTTCAATGTGGGAGCCGTCGAGATGGATGGACGGGAGTAGCGTGACGAGCCTTCATTATTATCTTGGATGTCTTGGGTAGCACAGAATGGCCTTGCGGCACCGGTCATGAGGCGGATACTTGGATGGGCGTCGCTGATCGCCGTCTTCCTGGTGGGGGGCCTAGACGGTGCTGGCCCCCGGGCTCAGCCGGCGGGTCCGGTTCCGCCCAGGGCCCGGGATGCTGCCGAACTCTTGCTGGCCCTTCGGAAACTGACCGTCTTGGGCAGCGTCCTCTACGTGGCCGCCCATCCGGACGATGAAAACACGGCCCTCCTGGCCTACCTATCCAAGGGTCGCTTGCTCCGTACGGCCTACCTGTCCATCACCCGGGGCGATGGGGGTCAAAATCTCTTGGGACCCGAGAGAGACGAATACCTGGGCGTCCTTCGCACCCAAGAACTCTTGGCCGCCCGTCGGGTCGATGGCGCTGAGCAGTTCTTCACGCGAGCGATCGACTTTGGCTACTCGAAGAGTCCGGAGGAGACCCTCCGCATCTGGGACCGAGAGGCCGTCCTGGCCGATGTCGTGTGGGTCATCCGAAAGTTTCGGCCTGACGTCGTCATCACACGGTTCCCCAAGACCGGCGGGGGTCACGGACACCACACGGCCTCGGCCATCCTGGCAGAGGAGGCCTTCCAGGCGGCCGGCGACCCGGCCCGCTTCCCAGACCAGCTCCGATACGTGAAGCCCTGGCGACCCCGCCGGCTCCTGTGGAATATGTTCCGGCCCGAGACTCAGGGTCCACTGCCACCGACGCCGGGCCTCCTTGCCCTGAACGTCGGGGCTTACAACCCGCTTTTGGGCCGCTCGTATACGGAAATCGCCGCCGAGAGCCGGTCGCTTCACAAAAGCCAGGGCTTCGGCTCGGCGGCCCGTCGGGGCGAGGTCCTCGATTTCTTGGTCCCTCTGGCGGGTGATCCCCCTGAAAAAGACCTCTTGGACGGCATCGACACGACGTGGCGTCGGGTCTCCCACGGAACGGCCGTCGGCCCCGTCCTCGCCGAGGCCGTCCAGGCGTTCCGCCTCGACCGGCCGGCCGACGTC
>JANXAA010000102.1 GCA_025061865.1 Acidobacteriota bacterium
GGCCGAGGACTACCCTTATGAGGCCTGCGGTCTCCTCGTCGGCCACCCCGACGGGCGGGTCGTCGAGATTCACCGAACCCCGAATGTCGAGCCGACCCGGCGGCACGACCGCTACCTGGTCGATCCCCGGACGTACCGGCGGGTCGAGCGGTCGGCCGACGAGCGGGGCCTTCGCATCTTAGCCGTCTACCACTCCCATCCCGACCATCCGGCTCGACCGTCGGAGACGGACCGCCAGCGGGCATGGCCGGACTTTGTCTACATCGTCCTGCGGGTCACGGCCCAAGGCGTCGAGGAATGGACTGCCTGGCGGCTGGACGATACAGGCCAGTTTATCCCCTTCCCCTACCAGGTCGAAACGTGACGACCCCTTCCGGTCAATCCCTCGTCGACGGCTCACGGCAGAATTTTATAAAATATTCAGTCATCAAAGGGGCCCGGTGCCCCCTGTCGGTTCCCGAGGGGCCAACGCTCGAACAGCCGGTATTAAAAAGAAAGGTGGATTCAAGACCGAGCCCCCCATAGGAATCGGGGGGTCGGAGTTTAACGGCCTGGGGAAAAGCCTCATTCCCTGACCCCCTAAAACCTAATGACCGACTCTCCACACCCAACCCCGGATTTCATGTCTCCCGGGCGGCCGCTGTCGGCCAGTCGGGATGCTCGGCCCAGAAGTGGGGGTCCAGGACGTAGAGGGCCTGGGTCGCCGCCGATAGCTCCAGGCTCTCCATCTTGCGGAGGAGCTCGACGACCTGGATACGGAGCCGCTCGATGTCGCCTTCGGCGTCGACGCCGACCATCGCCCGGAGCTGTTCTTCCCGCCCCCGGAGCCACTGTCGAATGATCCATGCCCGTTTCGCTCCGTCCCGGGGGTCGATCTCGGCCAGCTCGGCCATGCGGGTGGCTTCCGCCATGACGTGGACGAGGGGGTGTTCCAGGTAGTGTCGGATCCGTCGGGGTGGCCGCTCGTTGCTGAAGAAGGCGGCGATGACGGCCGCCTCTTCCGGCCCGATGGTATGAACTGTCTTCAGAGTCAGGACGACGGCCGTGGCGTGGGGATGCATGAGCTTCACGATGGACCGGCCCATGTCGGTAAGGGTCCCATCCCGTTTCATGAAGCCGAGACGGACCAGACGACGGATTGCTTGGACGATTTGGCCCTGGACGTTACCGTCGCCTTGGAAGACCCGAAGGCTCTTCTGGGCCAGCTCGAGGGTCCCGTCGATCCCGTACTGGGCGACCAGGGCGGCGACGGCCGCATCGTGCGGCGCGAAGGCCGACTCGAGGGGTTGGGGCCCCAGTCGCAGGGCCCGGATCACGTTTCGGATGTTGACAGCTGGCAGGGCCACGACGGCGAAGCCGACTTGGTCATAGCCCCGACGGCCCGCCCGACCCAAGGCGTGCTGAAGCTCGGACCGACTCCAGAAGGGCGAGACGTCATACAGGACGGTCGTCCGCACGGGGGCGTCGATACCATGGGCCAGGCTGGACGTGCAAAAGATGAAGTCCAGCTCGCCCCGCTCCATCAGAGACTCGACGGTCTCCCGGAAGGCGTACCCCAGGCCGGCGTGATGGACGCCGATGCCCCGCCGCAGAAGATGCGCCAGGGGATGCTGGGAAAGCCCCTCCGAACGTTCGTCCCCGGGGGGCAGGAGGTGAGCGGCCTCGTAAGCCATGACCATGGCGTCATCCCGACGGCCGACAAAGATCAGAGCGGGGGTCATCGACCACTGTTTGAGGGTCTGCAGGAGTTCCCGAAGGCTCGGATGGCGTCCCTGCGGATAGAGGCCTAACTCGGGTCCCTGCTCCATCCACGTGAGGAACTCCAGGGGAACGGGCCGCTCGGGACGGGTCGCCACGAGGACCCGACGGCCCAGGCTCCGGAGCCAGGCGGCAATCTCCTCGGCGTTCGGGATCGTCGCCGAAAGGAGAATAAGGCGGGTTTCCAAGGGTGCCAGCAGGATGCTCTCCTCCCAGGCGCTACCCCGCTCGACGTCACCGATGTAGTGCGCCTCATCCAAGACCAGGAGCTGAAACCGGGCCCCGTCCAGAAGGAGATTCCGCACGATCTCGGTCGTCCCGACGATGAGGGGAGCCGCCGCATTCTCCCGGTATTCGCCCGTCAGGACACCGACCCGCTCCCAGCCGAATTTCTCCCGGAAGGCCCGCAGCTTCTGATACGACAGGGCCCGCAGGGGTGTCGCATAGAAGGCCCGGCCGCCCTGCCGAAGGACGGCCTGCATGGCTTGCTCAGCGATCCAGGTCTTCCCGGAACCCGTCGGGGCCGTGACCAAGACGTCCAGACCCTGCCGGAAGGCTTCGACGGCTTCGACCTGGAAGGGGTCCGGCCGGAAGGGCTCGGGCGAGGTCGGAACCAGATTCCGTTGGATCAGTTCCTGGAGTCGCCGACGCCGCTCCTGCCGAGCCGTCCGGTATTCCTGCGTCCACCGCTGAAGGGTCGCCCGCAGGTCCCGGTCCTCGACGAGGCTCTCGTAAATATGAGGGACGACCGTCCGCCGCAGGAGCTTGGCCTCGACGAGCCGCTTCAAGACGGCCGGGTCTCGACTGATTTCCTCGACGTGCTTGAAGTGGTGCAGGCGGTGGATGAAACGGGGAAGAGGGACGACGTCCAGGACCCGACCCAGCTCCTCGGCCGAGACCATCCGCTGGCGCCGGCCCGACCGCAGGCTGACCCCCAGTTCGCCGAGGAGCGCCTCGAGCTTCCGTTGATGGACCCGACTCGTCGGCTCGTTCAGGCACCGCAGGACCCATTCCAACGAGAGCCAGCCCCGGTACCGGGGCGAGACGGCGGCGACGGCTGTCCGGAGCTGGGGATGCTCCCGGGCCCAAGCCCACAGAATGGGGTTTCCTAAGCGGCCGAGGCTTTCGACGATCCAGGCCTGCCATGCAGGTGGAATCGGCGAGTCCGGCCGGTGAAGGAACCACAGGACCTCATCCTGGCGAATCTTAATAGGGACTTCGGGTCGGAGCGTCCGGCGGATCAGGTCCGGTAAGGTCCCCAGGAGGACGTCCCGGACGTCTTCCCGGGCGTCCAAGAGGGACTTCAGTTCTTCCCACGCAATAGGGTCCTCCACGGGCCGACCCTCGAGCCATTCGGCCAGGGCTGACTGCAATCTCGGCGAGACGGGTGCTTGAAACAGGACGTCTTGCCACGAGGCCAGTCGCTTGCGAGCTGGTGCCGACAGCTTTCCATAGAGCTCCCGGAAGGTCTCTGGCAGGGCCTGGAAAGCCCGCTCCAAGAGCTTTCGAGAGACGACCCGCCGGGACGCCGCTTCGATGAGACGCCAGGCTTGGGCCGGCGTTAGCGTATACCGCTCGAGCCAGACCTCTAAAAGGCGGGGACTGTGCTCGACCAACCATTCGAAGGTCGCCTCGTCGCCCGGTAGGAGGTCCGGAACGGCCTCGAAGAGCTTCCGAAGGACTTCGGTCCGGACCTGGTCCCCCAGTCGCTCCAGGAGCTCGGTGCGGATGTCCGGGAAGGCCGTCAAAAGCTCGGGCACCTGCCGGACAGCGGCGTCCAAGTCTTCCCGTAAGGTCTGGAGCCAACTATGGAGGGCTTTTCGCCCGTCTTGGGTCGATAACCTCGTTTCGTTCATCTCCGTTCATGAGGCTGGAGCCGAGGAAAGTCCAGATTGTGCGTCAGGGATTGAGAAATGCGAGGGAATAGAGCCGTTCGCCCGGTGAGAATGACGTCATCTCGACCTTTTCCACTGCCCGAGCGAGACGACTTCGGCGTGACGGCGTTCCGTACAGAAGCCAGCCCTGGGGAGACGGTCGGTTAATCATATAATTTATATCGCTATTTTCACAGGACCCAATCCCCCGTCCTTTGAGTCCCCACATCCATGGAATATAAGCCCTTCCCCCTCCGCAGGCCGCCCGCCCCGGGGCCTCTCGATGGACCTGACCCTGATCGCCCAAGCGTCCCGTCGCCGCTTGATAGGCGGCGACGAGGTTTCTGAACGGGCAAAGAGTCAGGGCTTGGGCTTTTCCCGAATGACGAACCAGGCCCGCCGGTTGAAACGACGGGTGATCTCCTGGGCGTTGTCGTATTTGGGTTGGGTCTCGCCGTAGCTGATGGTCTCGATCCGGGTGGCGGCGATGCCCTTCGCGACCAAGTATCCCTTGACGGCCTCGGCCCGGTGAAAGCCCAAAGCCATATTGTATTCATCCGTCCCGATATAACAGGCGTGGCCTTCGATGACGATGTTCACGTCCGGATGTTCTCTCAGGTACTGCGCCAGCTTGTCGAGCTTCTCGACCTCCGTAGGTCGGATCTCGTAGCGGTCGAATTCGAAGTAGATCTCGGCCAAGACCCCCGGTGGCACCAGGACAGGCGGCGGTGGTGGAGGTGGCGGCGTCGGCGGGGGTGGGGGTGGGGGGGGTGGGGGTGGAGCCGCTGCCTTCGGCTGGGGCCAATAGCCGAGGACGACCGTCCCGCCGTCCGGATGCTGACCCAGGTTGCTCCCCGCTTGGACATTCCGGCGATAGGCCGCCGTGACATTCCAATGGTCCGTGATGAACCACCGCAGGCCGACCCCCAGGTCCGTGTAGTCGTCGACCTGGCCGCCAGATTGAACGACACCCCCGGAGACCTCCGCCACAAGCTGGATTCGAGTCTTATACGGCACGGCCAGGCCGACCCCATATACGAACTGATGGCCGACTCGGTGGGCTTCCGGGTTACCAGCCAGCAGAAGGCCCGCATTCCCAAATAGGCCGACTACGTCTTGAACGTTCAACTCCAGCAGGCCCCGTACGTCCAGGTCGACCTTCCCCGTCCCGACGCCTTCTGAAGCTGAGGCCACCGGGATCTTCACCCGGGCCAGGACACCGAGGCCGACGGCCTGCTGACGAACGTCCAGGGCCCGAAGCTTTAGTCCAGCCCACAGGTCACCCAGGCCACTGGACCAAGTGTTCCGGGAGACAAATTGGGTATTGAAGAAGCCGGTCGCTCCGCCCTTCGGGTCGATGTCATACTGGGTCAGGACGTCCCAGGCGGCCTGGACCTGAAACCAATCCGTGATGCCGAAGCCGAGACCCACCCGATAACGGGTCTCGTCCACATCTAAGGGGTCTCGGTCCAGGTTGTCGTGGGCGACGCCGAACCAGAGGCGGCCCCTCGAGACGGTCTGGCTGGATACCACGTGAAAGATGCCGCTGTCACCTTCCGAGCTATTGCCGGTGCGGACTTGAGCGTATGAACCGGTAGCCATGCTCACGAGCAGGACCCCCACGAATCCCATCCCATATCGAAGCCCAGTGGCCTTTCGTCGCATCCCCGACCTCCAAGCAAGTGCGCCTTAAATACGTGGAAAAACCCTTTTCATTGCAAATCTCTCTCCCCCAGGGAGAGGAAAACGTGAGGGCCTCCCCCGAATCCCTCCCTTCCAGGGAGGAGGTATCCAAGGAAGGTGCCCCGTTCCATCGGATTTATGAAATCGCGTCGATCCCCCATAAGGTAGGTCGGTCTTCATTATAGGCCTTCTGGGGCGCCGACTCAACCATCGTTCTGGCTCATGCGTCATCCTCACGACCCGTGAGCCCCTATGCGCCAGGCTTTCCAGAGGTGACCCTGAAAAGGGGTTACGGACCAGGCCCGTAGCGTCATGACGGGATCGGGTAAAAACCTAAGCGGGTGGGCTTCGTCACGGCCGGGTCTCCGGGGACTTCGGGATCGAGAGGGTGTACTCTTTCTCCAGGAGGGGTTCAGTGGGTCGGCCGACCTCGACGATCCGCACCCGGATACGCATGGACGTCACGTCGGGGGCGATCTGCCATTCAACTTGCCCGATAGGGAGGGACTGATGGGGGGGAACACCGGGACGGACCCGAAATTGGACGGATACCCCCTGGTCTTGCGCGTTCCACCGCCAGTCCATGAGGTCTGGGGCGCCGCCGCCGGGAGGGGGCTCAGCCGTGACCGATCCCGCCGCCGGCGGGATCGAATCGACGCGGACCTCCACGGGTCGGTCCTTCGGCACGCCGGTTACCCACATACGAAGTTGAACACGGCCGGGTCCGAGGACCTGACTATTCCAGAGGAAGCCGACGGCCTGGACGGGTTGAGCCGGGGCCGTCGAGCCCGGCGGCGGTGGGGAGGCTGAGGGCGCTCCCGGCGACTTTTCGGAGGGCAGGGACCCCTCAACCGGCTTCTCGGACGGCTTTTCCTCGGGCGGTTTCGTCTCCGGCGGCGGCTGGAAGACCGTGTATGGCAGGGGTTCCCGCAGGCGGGGTTGGTCGGCCGTCCCGACCCAGAGGGGCTTCAAGTCCTCCTCGGTGATGTTTGGCATACGGATGATGTGGGGCGTGATCGTGAAGACGATGTCCGTCTGCTCGATGCTCCGCTCGTTAGCAGCGAACAAGTCTCGTAGGAAGGGCAGATTCTGAATCCCCGGCAGACCCCGCAGGGCCCGACGTTCGTCTTGTCGAAGAAGACCGGCCAGGAGATTCGTCTCCCCGTCCTTCAATCGGATGGTCGTGTTAACGACTCGGCTCCCTAAAGTCGGCGGCTCGTTGATCTGACGCCCCGGGGCGGCGATAGACGTCAGTTCGAACTTTAAGTCCAGCGTGACTTCCCGGTTATGGTGAATCCGGGGCTTGACGTCGATATTGATCCCGACGTCGACGAGCTGAAAGCTCGTAATGGGGACGATGACGCCTCCGGTAGGCGGGGGCTGGCCCGGCTGGGGCGTGATGCCCGTGAAAGTCGTCGTCGGAATGGGAACCCGGTTACCCAGGCGGACATTCATGGTTTGGCCGTCGGCGGCCCGGACCTGGGGCCGGGCCAAGACGCGAGTGCGGGCGTCCGTGATGAGGGCCCGATAGACGATGGATGGGAAGGTAAAGGCCCAGGCGGCCGCGTCGATGGCCCGAAACTGATGACCGAAGATGACGCCCGGTCCCTCGCCGATGTCCAGCGCTTGCGTGACAGCGATCTCTGGGACGATGTCGATCCCATAGCGGGCGGCCGTCTGACGGCTGACTTCCAGGATCTCGACGTCCAGGATGACCTCGGCGCGGGCCTTGTCGTTGAGGCGGATGATGCGCTCCGCGAGGGCGACCTTTTCGAGCGTGTCCTTGACGGTGATGGCATAGAGCTGGGTATTCGGCACGATTTGCTGGATGCCCGCAATGACGCGGAGAAGGTTTATCGTTTCGTTCAGGTCCGCGTTCGACAGATAGAAGGTCCGGACGACCAGCTCTTCGTGTTGACGCCGCTTCTGGGGGTTATCGGGAATAACCATGATGGTGTTTTCGCTAACGATTTTATAGAATAGGCCGTTAGCGGCCAGGATCTGCTGGAGGGCCTCCTCGAAGGTGACCCCGCGGAGTTCGACGCTGTATCGAGCGTCCTGGAAGTCCTTATCGTAAAGGACATTCAGGCCGAAGCTTTTGCCCATCGAGTCCAGGATCTGCCGTAGACTCGTATCGACGTACTTGATGTCGAT
>JANXAA010000103.1 GCA_025061865.1 Acidobacteriota bacterium
GGCGCATCAGCGTCCGGACCCGCTCCAGGTCAATCTGCCGGAATTCTCGCCACTCCGTCACGATGGCCAAGGCATGCGCGCCTTGAGCCGCCTCGTAAGCATTCCGACTGTACCCGACGGTCTCGCCCAAGATCGGCCGGACCCGGGGTATGGCCACGGGGTCGTACACCTGCACCCGGGCATCGGCGTCCAGGAGACGTCGAATGAGCTCGAGGGACCGAGCCTCTCGGAGGTCATCGGTGTCGGGCTTAAACGAGAGGCCCAGGATACCGATAGTCTTACCGGCCAGGCCCTCCAGGACGGTCTCCATCTTGCGGACAAAGCGCTCGACGCGGCTTCGGTTGATCCGGTCGGTCGCCTCGAAGATGGAGGCGTCCACGCCGTACCGGCGAGCCGTGTGGATGAGGGCCAGGACGTCTTTAGGAAAGCACGAGCCCCCGTAGCCCAGGCCGGCTCCCAGGAAGTGAGGCCCGATCCGGTGGTCCATCCCGATACCCCGGGCGACCATCTCGACGTCAGCTCCCGTCATCTCACACAAGTCGGCGATAGCATTAATGAAAGAAATCTTCATGGCCAGGAAAGCATTTGAGGCATACTTGATAATTTCCGCCGTGGCGATATCGGTAACTAGGATCGGGCGACCCAGGGGGGCGTAGAGTTCCATGACGGTCATGGCGACTTGTTGAGAGGGCGCCCCGATGACGATCCGGTCTGGGTTCAGCATGTCCTGGATGGCCGAGCCCTCTCGGAGGAACTCGGGGTTCGAGACGACGTCGAAGGGGACCTGTTTCCTTTGATGGGTCTCGATGATCTGCCGGACGAGGTCGCCCGTCCCGACGGGGACCGTACTTTTGTTGACGATGACCTTGTAGTCCTTCATGTGGCCAGCGATCGCCCGGGCCGCTTCCTCGACCTGTCGCAGGTCCGTGTCCCCGGTGGCGTCTGGGGGCGTCCCGACGGCGATGAAGATCACGCGAGCGAAGTCGACCATCTCGGCGACGTCCGTCGTGAACCGGAGGCGGCCCTCGGCCTGATTCCGGCGGACCATTTCCTCGAGACCTGGCTCATAAAAGGGAAGCTCGGACCGCTGGAGCATGACGATGCGAGCCTCGTCTTTATCGTAGCCGACGACGTCGTTCCCGAGGTCAGCAAATACAGCAGCCGTCACGAGACCGACGTAGCCGGCGCCGATGACCCCGATCCGCATGACGCCCTCCGGCAGGGTGAGTAGGGCAGTGAGGCAATAGGACAGGGTCGGGACACTCTTGAGGACTCACGCTGGAGTATACAGGCACGGCCCGCACCCGCCTGGTTTATGATAAAGGCCGTTCGGTCCGACGGCAATTCGGGGGTTCGGCGGTGGGCCATGGCCCAATCGACTGGGGGACAAATAGCAGTCGAGAGGGGTCTATCGAAACACCGGTCGTCATGCCAACGCTTCGGACACTGCCACTCATGAGCGGTCACGGTTCCGATACCCTGGTTCCTAACCGACCCACCGGTCGACGGTCCATCGGCCGAAATGCTGCATTTCTGAATTGCCGAATCCCCCGAGGGCCGTTACCATATACCGTCAGTGGCCGGAGGCCGTGTCATGAGTCGATTCCACTGGGGTGTCGTGATCTTTCCAGGCAGTAATTGCGATTACGATGCTTATCACGTCGTCCGTTATGTCCTCGGACAGACGGCAGATTTCGTATGGCATCAGGACACAGACCTCACGGGCCTGGACGTCCTGATTCTGCCGGGCGGATTTTCGTACGGAGACTACTTGCGGACGGGGGCGATGGCCCGTTTCAGTCCTGTCGTGCAGGCCATCCCGGACTTCGTCGCCCGAGGCGGGGTCGTCCTGGGCATTTGTAACGGCTTTCAAATCCTCTTAGAGGCCGGTCTCCTGCCCGGAGCGATGCTTCCCAACAAGGGCTTGGCCTTCATATGTGACGACGTGTATATCAAGCCCCTGCGATATGACACGCCTTTCACGTGTGCCGTCCCGCCGGGCCGGGTCCTGCGAGTCCCTATCGCCCACTATGAGGGCCAGTATTTCGCCCCCGCCCGAACCCTGCGGCGCATCGGGCAGAAGGGTCAGGTCCTCTTCCAGTACTGCGACCCGTCGGGTCGGGGCCGGCCGTCGGCGAATCCCAATGGGAGCCGTGGGGCCATCGCCGGCCTGATGGACGAGACGGGTCGCATCCTGGGAATGATGCCCCATCCGGAACGGGCCTCAGAAGCCGTCTTAGGCAGTACCGACGGACGGTGGATCTTTGAATCTATCGTGACCTACCTGGAACGGCCAGGGGCGATCCGGGCCGTGGCCTAAATCCCCCGAGGGGAGACCTCGGGTCCCGCGTAGGGTCCCGAGGTGCGATGGCGTCCGGAGAGCTCGTTTAGCCTCCGATAGGCAGCCGACCCGCCAGGCCGATGCCGAAGAGGAGCAGGATGTCTACAAACAGCACGTAAATGACCAGCGACTCGATGAACGCCAACCCCAGGATCAACAAGCCCCGGATGGCGTCCGCCGAGCCAGGATTTCGAGAGATACCCTCACAGGCCGAGACCAAGGCCCGGGACTGGGAGATGGCCCCGATGGAAGCGGCGATGGCCAAGGCAAACCCGGCTGTCACGATCAGCCACGTGAAGGCCCGCAAACCGTCGCCGCTGGCGGCCTTCTCAGCCTCAGCGGCCCACGCCGTGCCACCGGCTATCATCCACAGCGTGAACATCGTAATCGGCCACTTGCGCATCGTTGATTCCCTCCTTAGGAAATGGGTATCCGGTGCCGAGTCCCGGGCATCGGGCGGAAACGTCTGAACCGTAGACCTGTCCTTCCCTTTGGAAGAGCACCCTGGGGCCTCGAACAAAAGCTCTCTTCCCCATAAAGAGGACGGGTCAAGGCCCTCACCCCGAGTCCATGGTTTTCGCTAGGACCCGGGACCTGGCACCCGAGACCCCTTTCAATGGTGTTCCTCGCCGGCGACGGCCCCCGCGATGTAAGTCACCGCAAGCATCACGAATACGAGAGCCTGCACGAAACTCACGATAACCGCCAAGACCATGAGCGGCAGGGGGACAATGATCGGAAAAATGACCATAAACAAGACGAGAATGAGGGTATCCTTCCCGAAAATGTTGCCGAACAGACGGACCGATAGGCTCAGGACCCGGGCCAGGTGGCTGACGATCTCGACGGGCAGGAACAGCCAGGCCAACCATGGGTTGGGCCCCATGAAGTGTCGAATGTAACCTATAAGGCCGTGAGTCCGGATGCCCTCCAGGTGGTAGTACAGAAACACGAAGACAGCCGCCCCGACGGTCACGTTGAGGTTGCTGGTCGGGGCGACGAGGCCTGGGACCAGGCCCATGAGGTTCGACAAGAGGACAAAGAGACCGACCGTGCCGATGACAGGGACATACTTCTCGCCTCGCTCCTCTCCGATCATGTCGACACAAAGGCCCCGGATGAACTCGTAGTAGCCCTCCAGGACTTGCTGGACCGGCGTCGGCACGATCCGGTAGCGACGGCGATACAAGCCGAACAGTAGGGATACAGCGACGACTAAAGTCAGGACCATCGTCAGAGCGATGGCGTCCCGCTCGGACATCGAAATCCCTAACTTCTCAAGAAGATGATGAAACTGTACGGCGATCCACGGTGGTACTTCCAGATGCTCCATCGTGCAACGCCTCCATAGGGGCAGTAGCGCAATACGGCAGTAAGGGGGATCAAGGGGCCATGAAGCTTGGATCCACCCCCTTATTGCCTTACTACCTTATTGCCCTTCAATCATGGCCGGTCCCGTCCGCCGACGGGCGAACTGAACGGCCGCCCCGACCCAGCCGAGGAAAAACCCGACTACGATGCCCAGGCCGGAGAGCCGGCCGCCCACCAGTCCCAGCCAGATCCACAGGCCATACAAGACCCACTTGGCCAGGGTCCAAAGGGTCCACGCTCGGAGCCCTCGAGGGCGACCCGACTGTAAGACGACATCGACGGCCTGAGTCGTCGCGGCGATGATCAGGACCCAGCTGTAATGGGCCAGCAAGACGCCCCAGGCGACGCTGACCAGTCCGTGCATGACCCGACGTCCAGCCGGTGCATCCAAGCCCCGCTCGCCAGAACGGAGTCGTCAAGATACAGGATGCAAGATCCAAGATGCAAGATGCGCAGAACCGTCGGTCCCAAGAGGATAGTTTCACCTCGGCCTTTTCCATCGCCCGAGGAGCCTGATTTTTCAGGCAAGGTGATGGGGCGCCGAGTAACGAATGACAAATAGCGAAGCTGACCAGACGGGCCGCCCCGTCCCTTTACGGCCGCCGGCGTCGCTCCCACTGGGTGTAGGCCCTATAAAAGTTGTAGAAACCGGCGACGATCCCCACCAGGGTCATCCCCAGCGTCAACATGGGTGTCGTCTTCCACCACTGGTCCAGGCCGTACCCGATGGCTAGACCGACGGCGATGGACGACGGAAACATCAAGGCGATTTGGATCCACTCGCTGTATTCCCGGATTCCCTTCCAGCGAGGGCCCCGGCGAGGCGGCGGAGGAGTGACCAGACCTGGTTTCATCGCCCACAGACCTCCGGGACTTCCGTTCGCCCCGGGACAGTCATCGGGCCCGCCCTATCGGGCCGTCGGTGCCGCGTGGGAGACTGACTCTCCGGTCCCGGCCGGGAGGGACTGGGGAACCCCCGTCAGCTCCTGCGGTCGGACCTTGTAAAGGATATACTCGATGGGCTTTTCCATCCAGCGGAAGTAAGGCTTTGGATAGATACCGATCTGGAAGGCCAGGAGAACCAGGGGCAAGAGGCTCAGGAACTCGTTCCACCGCAGGTCCGGCAGGCCCTCGTTCTCGGGCTTCGTGACAGGCCCAAAGATCACGCGTTGGTACAACCATAGCATATAGCCGGCCCCCAGGACGATCCCCCATCCAGCCGCAAAGCCCCACCAGAAGTCTTCCTTCAAGGCCCCCTGCAGGATGGGGAACTCTCCCATGAAGCCGTTCAAGCCGGGTACGCCGATGGACGACATAGCAATGATCCCAAAGATGGCCGCATAGGCCGGCATGACCCGGTAGAGACCCCCATATTCGGAGATCAACCGCGTGTGGCGTCGGTCGTAAATGAAGCCGACGATAAGGAATAGGGCGCCCGTGCTGATCCCGTGATTGATCATCTGGAGGGTCGCTCCCGACAGGCCCGGCACATTCTGGGCGAAGATGCCCAGCGTCACGAAGCCCATATGGCTGACGCTCGAGTAAGCGATCAGACGCTTCCAGTCTCTTTGCATCATGGCGACCAGGGCCCCGTAAATGATGGCGATAATCGACAGGCCGATCATCCACGGCAAGAACGTCTGCGTCGCATCGGGCAAGATCGGCAGGCTAAATCGCAAGAATCCGTACGTCCCCATCTTCAAGAGGACCCCCGCCAGGATGACGCTCCCGGCCGTCGGGGCGTCCGTGTGGGCATCCGGCAGCCACGTGTGGAAGGGAAACATGGGGACCTTGATGGCGAACCCCAGGAAGAAGGCCAGGAAAATCCAGTCCTGTAGATACGCTGGCAGGGCCAACTGATGGAACTTCAAGACGTCGAACGTCCGCTCGCCCGTCATATTGTAGTAGTAATAGTGCAGGGCAATGATCCCCAGGAGCATCAGGACACTCCCGAACAGCGTGTACAGGAAGAACTTGATGGCCGAATACAGCTTCCGGTCGCTGCCCCAGATACCGATCAGGAAGTACATCGGGACGAGCATGACCTCCCAGAAGACGTAAAACAGGATAAAGTCCAGCGACGTAAAGACGCCCAGCATCCCCGTTTCCAAGATCAACAGGAAGATGTAGTACTCCTTGACCCGATGCGTGATGGAGTACCATGAACACAAGACCGAGATGGCGCTCAGCAGGGTCGTCAGCAGGACCAGGAGCAGACTCAGGCCGTCGATGCCCATGAAGTACTGGATCCCTAGCGACGGGACCCAAGGGACTTTCTCGACAAACTGCATCTTGAGGGCCCCGCTGTCGAAGGCCGGCACCAGCCAGAGAGAAATTAAAAAGGTGGCGACTGCGAAAGCGTTGGCGACGAGCTTGATCACCCGCTCGCCCTTTAAAAACAGCAAGACCAGGGCCCCGAGGACGGGGAGAAAGCAAATGACCGATAGGATCGGAAAACCGACCGTGTCTCGGGCATAGACCAGCGTATACTCCATCCGTACCTCCCCCGATTCGGCAGTCCTGAAACTTGGGAACCCGGGATTTCGGGAGTCAGGGAATCCGGCAGTCAGACAGATAAGCTATCCGCCGTAGGCCGTGGGGGGTCTCTGGCCATGCCGAACTTGCGAGCTCCCCCACTCCCGAATTCCCATCTCAAAATACCAGCATGTAAAACAACAACAGGAACAGAGCTAAGACGATAGCCCCGAAGACGTACTGCTGAGCCAGGCCCGTATGAACGCGCCGGAGGGCTCCGCCGACCTGACGGACGCCCTCGGCCACGCCGTTGACGAGGCCGTCGACGCCGTAAAAGTCGGCCCGGCCTGAGAAGCCGGCGACCGCCCGAGTCAGCCATGCCATGCCGTTGACGAGGCCGTCCACGACCCGTACGTCCAGCCACGCCAGGAGATTCGCCAGACCCAGGAGGGGTCGCACGACCAGGACGTCGTAAATTTCGTCCACGTAGTATTTGTTGGCGACCAGGGTATACAAGGGCTCTGAAGCGGCCGCCACCCGGTCGGGGATCTCAGGTCGCCGATGGTATAGGACGTAAGCGACCAGGAACCCGATCAGGCCGACCCCGACCGAGGCCAACATCAGGAGCAATTCCAGCCTCAGGCTTGGCGCATGGACCGCCCCGTGGGCCGCCGACGGGACCTTCCAGATGGAAGGCTCCAAGAAATGGTGGAGCTGAATCGCCTCCAGGGGATGGAGCAGGGTCCCCAGGACCGGCGCATGGAACCACGCCGCCGGTAGGCCGACCAGGCCGCCGACGACCGACAGGACGGCCAGGACCCGAAGCGGCACGGTCATATTGGGCGGCGACTCATGAATATGATGACGGGTGTGCTCGTCCATCCGCTCCGGCCCGAAAAAGGTCAGGAACCATAGGCGGAACATATAAAAGGCCGTCAGTCCAGCCGTGATGGTTCCAAGAACCCATAGGCCGGGGCGACTGTGGGGGCTTACGAAGGCTTGGAGGAGGATTTCGTCTTTGCTGAAGAAGCCTGAAAAGAGAGGCATGCCAGCGATGGCCAGGACACCCATCGTCATCGTCCAGAAGGTCGTCGGCAGGTACTTCCGCAAGCCGCCCATATGGCGCATGTCCTGCTGATGATGGAGGGCGTGGATGACGCTCCCGGCGCCTAAGAACAAGAGGGCCTTGAAGAAGGCGTGCGTGACCAGGTGGAAGATGGCCGCCGAGAAGGCCCCGACGCCAGCCGCTAAGACCATGTAACCC
>JANXAA010000104.1:0-259 GCA_025061865.1 Acidobacteriota bacterium
CGCCAGGTTCTCCTTACTCCCGATGCCCCGGCCGACGGCGACGATGATGGGCGCATTGGCCAGGTCGACCTTCCCCCGGGCGGCCTCGATACTCCGGACCAGGTGCCGCCGACCCGCCTGCTGGACGTCTGGCGTCAGGTGCCAAACTTCCGGGGAGCCGCCTGTCCTTACAGAATCCCCCGAAACGGCGCCCGGTTGAAGACCGACGACGTGAGGCCCCGGCCCCGTCAAGCGAATCCGGGCGATGAACTTGTTCGTG
>JANXAA010000104.1:269-7321 GCA_025061865.1 Acidobacteriota bacterium
TGAAGGTCGGCTTGATCAAGATAGGCCCACCCCCGTCCCAGACGATGCGCTGGACATCTGAAACCGTCTCGGACCCGAAGGCGACGCCCAGGCGGGCCCCGATGTCATAGTAGCGGTACGTATGGGGATAAAGGACCCAAGCCGGTGGTTCGGTCCGGTCTGCCAGAAATCGCAACGCCTGGAGGAAGGGGAAGGCGGATAGATAGGCCAATTGAGGATGGCTCAGTAAGACGATTTTCTCTATCTGGTAGGCCCGGAGCGCTTCTGCTAAGGGGGCTACCGAGTCAGCTCCGGCCAAAACGGCCCAGACTTGATAGCCCTGACGTTCAGCCAGTTCCTGAGCGGCGGCGATCAGCTCGACCGTCTGGGGATTCAGCCGACCGCCCCGATGGTCTGCAATCGTCCAGACGATGCCCATGACCCACCCCTCCTAGGAGTTCAGGAATTCGGCTATCCGGCGGCCGGTGGATTCCGCCGTGCCCCTGCGCCCGACCCCTCCTCGAACACCGTCTCCTTACTTTTTCATCTGTCCAACGGCCTTACTCCCAAAATCCCGAACTTCCGAACGGCCGAATTCCCAAACTCCCGAATTACAGAACGCGGGCTTCCTTCCTGAGCTTTTCCAGGAGTCGATCGGCGATTTCGTCGGGGGCTCCCGTGATGAACTCGACCCGCACGGTCTGGACGGGGACTTCCATCCCGAGCCACTCCAGCCGGCTGTGGGGCCCCCGCAGGTCGTCCGGCGTCAGGCCGAGGTCTTCCAGCCGCCGGATGTCCAAGGGCTTCTTCTTGGCCGCCATGATGCCCTTAAGGGACGCATATCGGGGCTGATTGGCACCCGATTGGATCATAAGGACGGCCGGGAGTTCGACCTCGACTTCGTCGAACACACCGCCCTCGAGCTCCTGCCGGATATACAGACGGTCCGGCTGGGGTGCCTCTAGGCCAATGACCAAGGGGAGGGATTCATACCCCAGCCACTCGGCGATCACGCCAGCCGTTTGGGCAAACCCCAAGTCCTCCGAGGCAATCCCTGTGATGACTAAGTCTGGACGTTCGGGCGCCAAGACGGCCGCCAGAACCCGGCCTACGCAATAAGGGAACGTTAGCGGAATACGGGGGTCCGAGACGAGGACGGCCCGGTCACAGCCCATCGCCAAGGCCTTCCGAAGCGCTTCGGTCATCCGTTCAGGTCCGACGGCGACGGCCAAGACCTCGCCCCCCCACCGCTCCCGAAGCTGGAGGGCCGCCTCGATGCCGTAAAGGTCCGACTCGTTAATCTCCCAGGCTAAACCTTCTTCTCGGACCCACTGCCCGTCTGGCGTGAGGCCCAACGTGTAATCCCGATTCGGGACCTGCTTGACACACACGGCGATCTTCATGAGGACCTCCTCTTAGTTATGCAGCTCGGCGGGTTATGGGGGGATGACGGGACCTGGATGATTTAAGGTGTTTTGATTTAGGGGTCAGAGACCCGGATCCGGAAGGTCAAGGTTAGCGGAACCCTAATTCTCGACCCTCCTGAAAGACCGAACCCCGACACGCCTCATAAAGCCTGAAAAAGGGCCTCTACGTCTACGACCAAATCCGGGACGGTCCGGCTCCGGACCACCCCCGTCCCCGAAGCCCGCCCGTACAGCTGAAAAACGCCCCCCTCCAAGACATACACCTCCACCGTCGCCGTCTCGGGGTCGACGACCCAGTACTCCCCGACCCCCGCCCGCTCGTAGTCCTGCCGCTTGTCCCCCCGGTCCGCCTTGGCCGTCGAGGCCGACAGGACCTCGACGACTACGTCCGGGGCCCCCTCGACGTGCGTCTCCCGAATCCGCTCCCCGTGTGCCCTCAGCACGACGACCAGGTCCGGCTGATATACCGTGTCCTCCCACAGCTTCACGTCCAGGGGTGCGAAAAAGACCTTACCCTTCCTTCGTCTCTCAATCTTATTCCAGAACAGTCGATACAGGCGTCCCACGAGATCCTGATGCCTTATGCTCGGTGCCGGACTCGGCATAGGAATCCCCCGGACGAGTTGCCAGTATCCCGGTCGACCCTCGACCCACTGCCGAAAGTCCGCATAACGTTCAAAACGGACCGTCGTTTCCGTTTCCGCCTGTCGAACCATCCCAGGCAACCCCTTTAAATTGTTAGGGTACAGCCCTGCCCTGCGACGGCATCGCCCCGGGGCAGGGTCCGTACCCCACGCCAGGAACACGGAGATGCAGGATACAAGATGCGAGATGCAGGATGCAAGCAGGATGCAATGTGTAAAATACCTGACCTATCCTCAGAACCTATCGTCAGGCGATGGACCCCTTTCGATCCCCCACTTCCGAAACTGATGATGGGTCAGGTAGGCCATCCGCCTGACACCTCACACCTCTTGCAGATCACCTAAATCCAAAATCCAAATGGATAGGGTACTACAGGCCTATGGATTCGCCAAGATTTGCCTTAAGGTTTTGAGGTTTCCCTTCCTCCTTCCCTAGTCTCTCCCCGCGGGGAGAGGTGGGAGGGGTGACCCTGGGGGTTGCCTTACCTGCTTATCTGCCCCACTTTCCATACGCATTCCCGCAAATACCGAATCCCCATGGCCCCTTGCGAGTGACCGCCCGGATGGGTGAGACCCGACAAAACCGCAAGGAGGTAGTCATGACCCGGTTCATCGAATCTCCTCGTGCCGAAGCTCTTTCGAGGACAAGCGCATGGCCGTCGGATACCCAAGTTTCGCTGCCCAGTGCCCTCCGCTCGACGATCGTGCAGGTCGGCGCTGAGGCCTTCAGGGGCATTCCCCATCTGGACGGGGTCGCCTTGGTCGAAAAGGCCTTGCAGTACGCAGAGGGTCCAGTCGCCCTTCGGCGATTCTGGGAGGTCGGTCGCTCGACCGTGAGCGACCTTGTGGACCGGCTCGGGGTTACGGCGGAAGTCTTGGAGCGGCCGAGCGCCAGCGTACTGCGTCTTTTGGGCCCCCTGGGTTCAAGACTGCAAGGCGTCCATCGGAAGGTGTGTGACTGGATACACGACATCGCCGAGGTCGGCGTCGAAAAGTTCGGATATCTCCTGGAGGGCGTCCGCCAGGCGATGAACGGCACTCGGGACTTCCTGGCCTTCTTGGACCGGCTCCTGCCGGGCGACTGGTCCCGGCTGACCCAGGGGCTCCAAAACATGACCAACGCCCTCGACCGGTGGGTCCGCGGCGTAACCGACTTTCGTCAGCGTCTTCACCAGATCCACGTGATGATCTGCGAGCTCTTGGGGCTGGCCTGGCCCTCGGTCCCCCAGGACCCCGTCCGGACGCAGGTCATCGTCTGGTAAATGGACAGATGGACAAGTCGGCAGATAGACAGACGAAGAAGTCGGGAGCGCAGGCCCTGCACGCCGGGAAGCATTCTGGCGTCGGACACCGCCGGGACGCGGGGACGGGTAGGTTCGGGCGAAAGACGAGCATGGGCCATAGACCCACGAGCGATGGAGCTACTTCGTCACGCCTCTATGGAAAAGGAGGTTCACGATGCGGCATCTGGAATATCTGAAAGCTATCACCCACGGGGTGCCCCTGGCCCAAGCGCTGGGCTTCTCAGAGGCCGACGTCCAAAAGATCGCCGGTCTGGCGGCGGCCCTCTGTCAGACGGGTCGTTGGGCGGCGGCCTTGAAGCTATGGGGCGGCTTGGTGAGCCTCCAGCCCGAGCGGGCCGAGTTCTGGTCTGCCCTGGGGTCGACCCTGACGCGTATGGGTCGGCATGAGGAGGCCATCCCGGTCCTTACGTTAACTCTCCGGATGGACCCGACGGACACGGCGGCCCTCGTGAATCGGGCCGAATGCTACATTGCCACGGCCCAGCTCGAAGCGGCCGTCGCTGATCTGGAACGGGCCATCCGACAGGACATGGCTGAGACAGACCCGGTCGCCGACCGGGCCCGTCAGCTCGTGTACGCCCTTCATGAGTTTTTCCGCCGGGCCCATCTGAGCGGATAAGGTCCCAGGTCCCGAGTCTCAGGTCCCCGGCTCACGGAGATTACGGTCGCCGACCGGGACCCCAGACCTCAGCCTGAAAGGCAGGCGTTCGAACGACTCAAGCAAGCCCGACGTCCCTTTCAATAGGACCTGGTCCTTAAGACCCGGGGCCCATCTTGCATCCTGCCTCTTGCATCCTGCATCCTAACCGTGCACCCAGTGATCCTCGCCCCGAGGGTGCATTCAGCCTTGGCCTTACGGCGTCTTCGGATGTCCCGGTCACGGTTCGAGCGTTTAGTGCAAGAAGCCTTGGACGGGCTCCCCGATGAGATCCGTCCGCACTTGACGGACGTGGCCGTCGTCGTCAAGGACCGGCCGGGTCGGGAGGTCCGGGGGGTCCCCGGCGGACGGACCCTTCTCGGTCTTTACGTCGGTACGCCCTTGACCGAGCGCTCGGTCTTTCACGCCTGGTCTTACCCCGACACGATTTACATTTACCAGCGCAATATCGAGGCTATCTGTCAGACCCCTGATGAGGTCCGATATCAAGTCCGCCTTACGGTCCTTCACGAGGTCGGCCACTACCTGGGTCTTTCCGAAGACCGTCTTCAGGCGCTCGAAGCAGCGTTAGAGACGGATGGAGGCGGGGAATCGGAGTGAAAATGACAGGTAGGTGAGCAGGCAGGTTTAAGGTCAGGGATCGGGGGCAAGGACCCGGGTTTTTCCAACGCCTGACCCCTACAAACCCGACGCCCGAAAGATAGACACCTGATGGGAAGGAGTGTAAATTGTTGGGCAAGCGGAGGGTGTGGATGGAATCGGGTCCCGTCATTCGGAAGGGTTTCCAGTTGAAAAAGCAGGTCCTGCCGGTCCTTCGGCAGGACTATGCGAGTACCCTGATTGACTGGTTTCGGGCTCACGACTTCGAGGTTCAGGTCGGGCAAACCCGTATCGTCTTGGCCCGGGAATTCGGCTTCTGTTACGGCGTCGACCGGGCGATTCAGTACGCTTACGAGACACGAGCCCGATTTCCAGACCGTCGGGTCTTCTTGACGGGAGAAATCATCCACAACCCCTTTGTGAATCGACGGCTCCAGGAGAGCGGCATCGAGTTCCTGCCCCGTACGCCGGACGGCCGGAAGGATTACACCGTCATTCAGTCCGAGGACGTCGTGATCCTGCCGGCCTTTGGAGTCTCCGTCGAAGAGATGGAGGCCCTGCAGACCCGGGGTTGCATCGTCGTCGACACGACCTGTGGGTCGGTCATGAACGTGTGGAAGAGCGTGCGTCAGTACGCTCGGGACGGCTTCACGTCCGTCATCCACGGGAAATACTGGCATGAGGAGACCCGAGCGACAGCCTCCCAGGCCGTCGCTGCTGGGGGACATTACTTGATCGTCTTGAACCGTTCGGAGGCCCATCAGGTCGCTGACTTCATCCGCCACGGGGGCGACCCGATGGCGTTCCTGCGGGCCTTCCGCCAGGCTGTCTCGCCGGGCTTCGACCCGACAGTCCACTTGGTCCGCGTCGGGCTGGCCAATCAGACGACGATGCTGATGAACGAATCTCTGGAGATTCAGGAAATCCTTCGGCAGGCGATGGTCGACCGGTACGGGACCGACTGTCTGGCGGAGCACTTCCGGGCTTTTGATACCATCTGTTCGGCGACCCAGGACCGGCAGGACGCTGTCCAGGTGCTCCTCCAAAGAGACGATATCGACTTGATGATCGTCATCGGGGGCTTCAATAGTAGCAATACAGGGAGTCTGCTCCATCTGTGTCAGCAGAAGGTCCCGAGCTTTCACATCGAGGGGGTCCAGGACCTCGTCTCGGCGGACCGGATTCGCCACAAGCCGTACATGCAGGCGCCCGCTTATACGAACGGCTGGCTCCCGTCCGGCCCCTTGACCATCGGTCTCACGGCTGGGGCCTCGACGCCGAATAGCGTCGTCGCCGGGGTCGTCCTCCGTCTCCTGGACCTTCGGGGTGAGCACTGGCAGGACGCACCCTGGATGGAGGCCTTGCAGACGGTGGGAGCCCCGTCCTTGGGTTAAGGACCCCGAGACAGGCATGGCGGGCTTTATTCACTTTGGATGGGGGTGGGTAGTTCAGGGGCCGGGGACTCCGGGGCATAATTTATAATCATGGTTCCTCGGCTATCTGAGGGATGGAGGAATGCGTCCTGCAATTCCCGAATTCCTGAACGGCCGAACTCCCGAATTCCCGACTGCCAAAAGGGGAGAATCAGTCCGATGGCGTCGAATCTGACTCCGGAAGACAGCGGGGTGGAGGCTTATCAGCAGAAGATGAATGAGGGGGCTTACGCTGAGGCCCGGGCGCTCATCGAACGGCAAATCGCCGGGGGTCCCGTCCATGAGGACCTGCGAGACGCCTATGCCGAGGTCCTGTGGCGTACGGGCGAGCCGGAACGGGCCGTCCAGATGTATTTAGAGATGGCTCAGGCGGCGGTCCGGCAGGAGGCTTATACCTGGGCCATTGGGTTCCTGAAGAAGGCCCATGCCATCGACCCGACGCATGCGGCCACCTTGGCCTTGCTGACGGAGATTTCTAAGCAGGCCCTGGGCGTCGCCCTCACGCCCGAGGCCCTAAGCCGCTGTAGCCTGTTTGAATTGCTGGATGAGACTTCCTTCCGCGTCCTGGGTCAGGCGGCCGTCTGGCGTCTGTATATGCCGGGCCAGGTCATCTTGAAGGCAGGGACTCCGTCGGACCGTCGACTGTTTGTCCTACTTCGGGGAGAGGCCGAGGTCCTCTACGAGGATGAGACCGGGTCCGTCCCTGTCGGCCATCTTCAGGCCGGGGACATCTTCGGGGAGGTCGGTTTCCTGACCCTACGGCCTCGGAGCGCTACGGTCGTCGCCCGCAGTCGGACGGATGTCTTGGAGATCCCGGCCCGGGCGATGGATCAAATCCTGACCCAACGCCCGGAAGTTCAGTCCATGCTGATGCAGTTATATCAGGTCCGGCTAGAAAAGACGCTTCAGGCCGTGAAGGCAGTCGCCCGAAGACGGCGTAAGTAGGGCCCCAGGCCTCTAGCCTATGGAGCCTCGGGAATAGCGAGGGAGATTTGATGGCCATCCTC
>JANXAA010000105.1 GCA_025061865.1 Acidobacteriota bacterium
CTCGACCAGCTCTTGGACCGATACTCGCCGCTCCCGGATGCACCGGGCCATCGCTGTGACGGAAAAGCAGTCCTGATCGTCCATGCCCCTAACCTCCACCCTTTCGTGACGTCGTAACGAGGTAGCGGCACGATGACGTCCAGAAAGAAGCCATCGCCGAGGCAGGACGGCTGGGATCGACCGCGTCACGACGTCACGCAGTTTAAAAATTGCCTCACTCGGCGGCAGAGAGGCCAGTCTGATGCCCTTCTCATGGGTCAAACCGTTCTGCTAAAAGCTTAGCATCTCAAGGTCTAAGACTTATTACCCGAAATCCAAGACCCGATACTGAGACTTTACAGGTCATCGCCGGGATGGTGGCAGCCGGAGACAAAGCAGTTCGGCTTGGCCGAACCCATGCCTTTGGTATGCCACATGTTGCACCCGCACCAGCCGTTGACCTTCGTGTCCGTCGTTTTGTTGTTCGTGACTAAGTAACCCAGACCGCAATCGGAAGGAACGGCCCGGGTGCCGTCTTTACGGAGGATGACGGTCCGGAGCTGAAAGAGATTAGTAGACTGACGGCGGGGGTCGTGGCAAGCTCTACCGGGTAGAGTATCTCCCTTCGCCCACCCATAACCGGCCTTAAGGGCGGGACTCCCGGTACCCGTCCCGCGCACGTCGGGACCGTAGCTCCCACCAGCCGTGTAGGAGTCCCGGCCATGCATGAGGGCTTTCGTCGGGGGTTGGACCCTAGGGGATAAGACCCGTCGTGACAATCCAGGCACCACTCATTCTGAAAGTCCGAGCCGGTCCACGTCTGGCCTGGGGCGGGGACTCGGCCGCCGGTGGAGTCCGGGTCGGCCACCAGGCGGGAAGCCGGCGGATTCCTACCGGAGGCTCGGTGGGGGTCATGGCAGGAGACACACTCGATGGGGGTCCCGCTCTGAACTTGGTCGGCGTCTCTCACGTCGTGCCGCGTACTGAGGTTCAGATTCGGCTCAGGTGTCCATCCAAGACGTCTAGGACATCGGCCTGCACGACGAGGGCGACTGGGTCCTCCAAATTCCCTCGGCCGTACTCCCGGACCAACCCAAGGGCCGTCGGGAATATCAGGCCCCGATTAGGACCTCCCGCCGGCCGTCCGCATCCATCCGGAGGGACGTGACCTTTCCTGTGGTCCAAAATCAGGACGGCCCCCTCGCCGAAGGCAAATTCCACGGGCCGGTCCAACAGGTCGGCGTCCTGCTAGCATCGGAAGTCTAGATGGCGTCCCCGGACCGATATCGAAAAGACGGCATTCAGGGCGTCATCGCCGACCCAGAGGCGCCCCGTCTCGTCCAGGGCCACGCCGACGGGCCGAAGGAATTCCAGGCTGTACCGGACATTAGGGTTTGTCCACCAGAGGACCCGTCCCCGCTCGGTCTGGACGACCACCCGCATGAGGGCATTCTCCTCCGCATCGGGTCGGACGCCCAGAGCCACGGACGTCGGAGCTATCAGGGTAATGAACAGCCCGTCCCCCGGACCGGCTCCCCGCAAGACGCCCAGGGACATGCCCAGGAGTCCCAGGCTTCCCACGGCCCACGCGATCCCCCATGGACTCCGTAGCCGCATGTCATCAGCCCCCTTTTCAGTCCCCGGCAGATGGGCAAGAACCCATTTCTTAGCTCCGTCACGACATCCCAGTAAGAGCGGCAATCTTTGACTCCTACCGGCTTATCTGCCTATCGGCCGACTGCTCATCTGCCCATTGTCGTTCATCGATAGACCCCTGGCCGCTCGGCGCCCCCGATGAGGGGGATCGGTCGCTGGACTAAAAACCGCACGTCCCACCCATCTCGGTCGGTCAGTCCCAAAGTCCGGTAGTAGCTGCCAACGACACTGAACTGGAATCGGCCGACCCGCCACCGGAGGTCCCCCCGGCCCACACGATAGCGAGTATCATTGGCCCGCCCTAAGGTATAGGACAGGCCGGCCGCCGCTGGCCCCAGACGGAGGGGGGCTAGGCTTGCGGTCAAAGTTTGTTGGCGGTAGGAAACCCCGTTCAGGATCGTAGCCGAGGTCTCGGCCCGGAGGTAGACTCGAAGGCGAGGCCAATTCAGCTGGACACCGAGGCTCGGCCGTTCGATCGTGGTCCTCGCCTCGGCCGCAGTCGTCTCCTGCCACCCCCATCGCGCAAAGGCAAGGAGATGAAGCCGGCCGACCAGAAATCCAGTCCAAGAAAGCCCAGTTTGGAGCGACCGGGTCTCGAGCCCAGCCCCGAAGGGTCGGAAGTCATAGGCACCTCCGGCATCCCACCGCAAGCGGCCTCGGCCTAAAGACCGTTCTAATACCGCCGTCAGCCCAGCCCCATACCCAAGGCCCTGTGGCCCCGTCCCCGTAGAAGTAGAATAATAAGAGGCGGATACGTTGGGCATTAGGATAAAGGCCCACCTCTGCCATGAGGGGCCCCAGCTCAGACCGGCTTGGACCGCACCTGTACCGGACCGCGCGGCCCTAAACGTCTGATAGTCAATGGCCTGACCCACCATAAAACGGAGCGCCGGTCCGAGAGGCCACTCATAGCGCCCATGCTCGTTCAACCAAAGGAAGTCGGGCATCCGGGTGAGCTGGAGGGTCCCCAAGAGATATGCCTGCCGCGCCTCGTCCGCACGATTGAAATCGACCCGGAAGAAGGTTGTATCCCGCCAGAACTGGAGCCACGTAAAGATACTATACGGAACGCCGACTACACGGCTCCAGGTCCCATAAATTTGGAGCGTGTCCGAGGGCTCAGGCCCCTCGTATCGGAAGAAATCAGTTCGCAGGGTCCATCGATACCGCGACCCCGACTGGTCCAGGCCGATCATCCAGTGCTGGAATCGAATTTCCCAAGACGGCGCTATCGTCTCAAAGACCTGGGACGTCCGCTCATATCGGGCCTCCAGCTTAGGCCACCGAGCAAGTCGCGCGTTCAGCCCGGCCGACAGGGTCTGGTGCACCCGGCTGACCTCCAGAATGGACGTCTGATCCGACTGTGTTGTCGTGTCTACCTGACGAAAGGCCCGAACGTCCAGGGTCACGGGCCGGTAGGCTAAAAACGTCAGGTGGAGGTCGTAAGGAGAACGGCGGGAGATGGCAAGGCGCTGGACGGGCTGCCCCCACCACCTTTCTCCTTCGAGGAACACTCGGCCGTAAAAACTCAGGAACCGTCGGTGGTAAATGAAGCCTCGTCCTTCTAACCAGGTGCCCCACGACATGCGGCGAGAGGGGAAAAGTCGCCGGTCCTCCCGGAACCGGGACCACTGGGACTCATAGCGCAGGTCGGCCGAGAGATTTCGGAGGCGAAGAATCTGGGTCGGCGAGGGGGTCGCCCCCAGGGTGACCAACAAGACACAAAGGACTCCACCGAGTCCACGCCCCATGGGTCCCTCCCTGCCGCCCGGTCGATGATGGGATGGGGCCGCGAACCCTCCAGAAGGGGACGGGTCGCGGCCACGTAACTTATAAGTTGCGGTTTACAGGTTATGACAAGTCCGGCACAAGCCTCGCCCCGTCGTGACGACCCGGATCAGGGGACCGACAGCATTCTTGTTGTGCGGGTCATGGCAGGTCGCACAGGTCATGACGTCCAAGTTCCCGCTGAAGGTAAACAGCTTGAGACCCCCCGCCTTGATCTCCGCCGCGGAATAGTAATCCGTAGACGGTAAGGGCGGCGTGGCATAGCGCAGGTCGATGGGGTGGTCATTCTGGAGTTCCATCACGCCTTCCTGCTCGGTCAGGTCATCATCGCCGGTGACATAGACGTTGTCCTGGCTCCCGTTGTAGTCATGCGGCGGGTTCAGGAACTGACCGATAGCCGTCGTCGTCCCGTCATGGCAGGACATGCACATGTAGGTGTGGGCCGTGTTGCCCGCGATCGGGTCCGTGTAGGTGGCGTCGTAGACGATGTAGGCCGTCTGCCGGACGGCCCGGCTCCACAGGTAGTTCTGATAAGGAGTCATCCATACCCTGGGATCTTGACTCGAATGGTGCGGCGTGTGGCAATAGACACATAAGTACTGAGTCGCCGGCGTCGGCAGGTTCGGATAGGAACGGAGGTCATGCTTGCTACCTACGATCTGCGCCAGGCTGGGGCCGCCCCAGGAGGCCACGAAGGCCAGGGCGGTCACCAGAGCCAAACCTACCGTAGTAGCCCAATGAAGGCGTTTCATAGTCGACCTCCCCCTGCGAGACTTTCCGTCAGCGTGTTTAGCAATTTTTGTGCCGAATGGGAGGGAGGTATGATGCTTCCGGACCGGCCGCGCAGGTCGCCCCACAAACTGGCCGTCGGGTAGAGAGATCGGAGGCCTCGCGTATTTGTCTGACACCTCTACCTCCCCTCGTCTTCAGACAAGGCTGTCGGGTAATCTCACCCATCCTCCAGGTCAGATCACCTATCCGGGGAAGCGACCCGGCGGGGAGCCGGGGCCTTCTCGCCGGAGGCCAAGTACTGGAAGATTTGGAGGCGCATGTTGCGCTGGTCCACGACGTAGACCCGGTCCCGGTCGTCGATGTGCAGGCCCATTGGCAAGAGGAACTGACCGGGACCCGTCCCAGGCCCGCCGAAGCGATGTAATTGGGAAAGTTAAACTGGCCGGGGGCATCACCCCGTTCTCCGAGGGTTCGGACCCATGAGCCTTGTAAGTCGAACACGTCGATATGATGGCCCTGCACGTCCACGACGTAGAGGTGCTCCCGTCGCTCGTCGACGGCGAGGCCGCCAGGCCGGTCCAGCTTCTGGGTGATGACGAGCTGGACCTTACCCTGGTCGTCAAAGCCCAGGACCCGCCGGGCATACGAATCGGATACGAACAGCCGGCGGGTCTTTCGGGCATAGGCCAGGCCGGTCGGCCCGATGAGGCGAGGATTCCGGCCAGTCCAGAGGTCGATCTTCCGCCGATGGGTATCCAGGACGACGACCCGACTTCCCAGGGTATCGCTGACGAAGATGCGGCCCCGGTCGTCGGTCGTCACGTCGTTAGGATAAACGAATAGTCGTCGTTTCCCCTCGCCCGTGAGCTTGCGGAGGAGGCGCTGGGCCCCGCTTTCACCCGTGAAGTCTTCGGCGAAGAAGACGCTCTCGACCCATTGGAGGCGGGCCTTCTCGGGCGGCGGGGGCCAGACGAGTTCCCTCTCTTTCTTTTCCTTTTCTCCGGATGGCCGGGCCTGACTCCACAGGGCTTGGGGGCCGACGGACGCCAGGACCCCAAGAGCGAGGAAGAGAAGGACCGGCATCCCACTCAGGAGCCTTCGACTTTTCATGGCCGTCCTCCTTGGCGAGTGAACCGATGGAACGGATGACAACGGATACAGGCCGAGGGGTCGGGCGTCGGCGGCGGGCTGGGTCCAGTGGCCTCCGGTAGGGGTCCCATCGGCTGAAAGATGCGGACCGGTGGGGCTGGGGTCGGGACGGGTCGCTGGGGATGGCCCGGGGCTGTAGCGGTCGGGTGGCAAGTCGTACAGGCCTGCTGGGTCTTCAGAGGACTCAGCAGGGGCTTTTGAGAGGCGTGGTGGGATACATGGCATGGAGCACATTGTTTCACGGGATGGCCGTAGTGGGTGTCGGCGTCGGCGTGACATGACCGGCACAGTTCGGTCGCCGGTCGTCGGAGGAGGGCCGGATAAATACTGTTGTGGGGTTCATGACAGGTGATGCAGAGCATGCGGTCTTCCTGGAAGACGCGGGGCTCCTCCGGCGCCTCCCACGATGGAGGGGAGAAACCCGCACGTCGAGGGGGTGGTCGTCGGTCAGGTTGAAGTCCAGCAAGCGGCTTTCCGGCATCGTGCCCTGGAGGTCGGGTAATTCCTGACGGAGCACGCTCCATCGGGTATGGCACCGGAGGCACGCCAAGTTGCGGTCGGACACGGGTGCATACCAAGTCAAATAGCCGCGTGAACTCAAGAAACGCAAGGGCCGGGTCAGGGCCTGCGGGGTACCCCCGTGGGATTGATGACAGACCTGGCAGGGCGATGCGGCGTTTGGGACCCAGACCCGCCCGAACCGGGTCAGGTCATGAGGCCCCCCGACGATAGAGATAGAAGACCCCACCAGGATTAGAGCGATGACCCCAGGTGTCCGCATAGACCCGATGACTTCATTCCACCTCAACTCTCGACCCCTTCTGAACATGGCGATACGAGACTTCCCAATTCCCGGCGGACCCTCAGTGACATTGCATACAGAAAACATCCGGGGCCCATCGCAGGTGCCCCGGGAAGAAGGGTCCCCCGTGGGGACGGTGGCAAGTAAGACAAGTTAAAATTCTTGGAGTCGACCGGGTGATTCGAGACCGGGTGGCCGCCCTTGGCGTATTCCTCCGGCGAGTGACACTCTCCACAGAGGGGGGTGACTTCGGCTGTCAGGAGGTGCTTCCGAGAGGCCCCGTGGGGGTCGTGGCACAAGCGGCAGTCTCCGACGGCGTAAGGTGCATGCAGACGGCCCGAAGTCGCCTCGTGACACCCCGCACAGGCCGAGGCCGGCGCCGGTCCCGTCCCGTTTTGGTGACACGCCCCGCAGTCCGCCGGGTCGTACCCCTCATGGGGAACCTCCGTCTTCCCTGCTTTATCCGGGTGGCACCGCAGGCACCCCTCAGCCCCGGCATTTGCCCGATGACAGGGGGCACAAGCCGCGGCCATCGCTTGGTCCTCATGGAAAGCCAAGAGCGGCGCTTCTACATAGTGGCGGGACGGAAACACATGAACCGTCCGGGACTGACGGAGGACTTGTCCTTTCTGGACGATGACCAGGGTCAACTCATGCTTTCCCCACGGCAGGGAAAGGACGAGGTGGACGAACGACCCAGTCCGGACTTTTTTCAAGACCTGCACTGTCGTCTGGACGTCATCGGCTTCGGCGACGACCGAGACCCGGGAACCCAGGAGGTGGACCCCCGAAGGCGGGTAAAGGACGGGGTCCGAGGCTTGCGTCTGGGCCAAGGCCTGGACGAGGATGAAGCCGAAGACGCCGGGTCTTCTCCATTGCTTCATCGTCCGTACTCCTCGGCCTGATGACAAGCCGGCTGACATGTCTTTCGATTGCCTTGGGCCGGGACCCGAAGGGGGATGGCCCACCGGGGGCCATACTGAATCCAAGACCGAAGCAAGTAGGCTTGCTCGGTCCCATGCGGCTCATGACACACCAGGCAGTTATGGCCCCGGGGCCGCCGGACGTGCCGGCTATGCAGGTTCTGGTCGCCCCGGACGAATCCGCTCTCAGGGCCGAACACGTCTCCCGCCGCATGACAATCCAGACACAGAAAGTACTGGAGGGGCGTATACCGTTCATAAA
>JANXAA010000106.1 GCA_025061865.1 Acidobacteriota bacterium
GCATACTCAAGGACCCGGTCCATGAAGCCCTCGGATTCAAAGATGTGGTGGATCAGGCCGATCTCGAGGGCTTCCTCGAACTCCATCGTCCGGCCAGTAACCATCATCTCCATCGCCCGACCCTTGCCCAGTAGGCGAGTCAGCCGTTGGGTCCCGCCCGTCCCAGGTAAGACCCCGAGGGTGATCTCGGGCAGGCCGATCTTGCCGGCTCCCCGGCGGGCGATGCGAATGTCGCAGGCCAGGGCGACTTCGAGACCGCCCCCGACTGTATGACCGTTCAAGGCGGCAATAACGAGTTTCGGCGTGTGCTCCAAGCGGTTCAGGGTCTCGTTGGCGTGAAGGCAAAAGTAGTATTTGTACTGGGGCGACACACTGGCCAACATCTTGATGTCGGCCCCGGCGCAGAAGAACTTATCGCCGTTCCCCCGCAAGACGAGGACATAGACGCCCTCATCCATGCGGGCGTCCAGGATGGCCTCGTCGAGCTCTCTCATCAGCTCATACGTGTAGCAGTTAGCCGGTGGGTTGTTCAGCTCCAAGATGGCGATGCCGTCCTGTTTGGTGTACCTCACCAGGGGTTCGGACATGGCCGATGCCTCCATCATGCAGAGAATCTCCCGATGGTCGGGGGTGGTCGAACTCGGCGGTCGGTGCCAAGTGTCGGGTCGTCCCGCATCTCCCCGTCTCTGACCCAGGACGCCACCCCCTACGCTCAAGACCCAAATCAGTTTATCACGTCTCCCGTCCCGTAGGAAAGCCCAACAGGCTTTTTAGGCGTCGGATCAGGACCTGGCGGACCTTCTCAGGGGGCTGGCCTTTCATCTCTTGGGTTTCATCCATCCAGAAGGCTTCCAGGGCCTCCATGCGGGATTCGAACAACTGCATGATGTTGTCCCGCAAGGCCGGGTAAGTCTCCATCCATTGCCGGACGGTCTCGAGGGGGAGTCGGACGACCCAGGTGTCCTGTATGGCCCGGGCCGTGCCGGTCCGCACGTCTTGGCGGATGAGAGCGATTTCGCCGAAGACGTCGCCGGGCCCCAGGAGGGCGATGCGGTGCTCCTGCTGGTGGCGGCGGACCCAGATACCGACCTGACCGTCCAGGACGATATACATCCCGTCGGGCGGGTCGCCCTGGTGGAAGATGACTTGGTGGCGGGCATAGGGCAGACACCGGACTTCTTGGGCCATCTTCTGCAAGGCTTCGTAGGACAGGCCTTGAAAGAGGGGGTGACTCTCCAGAAAGCTCGTCAGCCTCGGCAGGGTGACCAGCGGCTCCTTGGCCTCCTGCCGATGGTACTCGACCTGAATGGGGTAAGGGATCTCGATGCCCTGCCGCCGGAGGGTGTACCACAAGTTGTACCGCAAGTCGGCATCCATCTTGTCTAGGATGCCGAAATCGTCATAGGCATAGCGAATCTCGTACACGATGCTGTAAGCGGCAAATTCGACGATGCGGACCTCCGGCGGTGGATCCCGACGGAGGTTAAGGTCGGCTAAAGCTTCCAGGAGGGCTCGCGTAACGTGTTCCGGAGGGACCTCGTAGGGGAGGCCGATGGTCGTCTTGTGAATGCGGGGACGACCCGGTGGCCGAGAATAGTTGACGATGACCTCCCGGGCGATGGCCGCGTTCGGGTATACGACTGTCTCCCCCGTCCGGGTCACCAAGTGGACAGACCGCCAGTTGACCTCCCGGACTTGGCCGATGTGGTCTTGGACCTTCACCCAGTCCCCCAGGCTAAAGGCTCCCTCCAGGTTCAGGCTGATGCCGGCAAATAGATTCGACAGTGTCTCCTGTAAGGCCAAGCCCAGGATGATCGACAGGACGGCCGACGTGGCCAGGAGAGGGGCGACCTGGACCCGAAAAAGCCATTGGATCGACAGGACAAGGCCGAAGGCAAAGAGGAGGCCAACGAGGATTTCTCGCAAGAGGGAGGGGACTCGAACCCTCCGGAGGACCAAGTCGAAGATGACCGTATCCAGGAGCCGCAGGACCAGCCAACTCAGAGCCGCCAGCCACGCCAGGCGAAGCCATCGGTCTAAAGGCGGCCATGCTACGGCTCGGCCGTAGATGACAAGGCGGAACTGGCTAAGAAGGCGACCCAGACGGAACGCCGCAGGCGACGCCAGTGGGACCAGTGGCCCCGGAGCCACCAGTCCAGGGCCAAAGCCAGAAACGCCAGGGTGACGATGACCAATAAAGTGAAGACACTGTGCGTCATAGACAAGGGCTGAATGTCGGGGAGGAATGCGGAGTTCACCGGGGAATCGAAGCCTCGCTCTTCATACCTCATTCCCGTCAACTGGGCTTCTGACGGCGCAGGACTTCCAACTGTTGAATTCGTTCCGTCACGTCCCGGTAGCGGGCATCGATGGAGTAGACCTCGATGTAAAGGTCATACGCCCGGTCCAACTCACCCATTTGCTCGTACAGCGCAGCCATCATGTACTTGACTTCTTGCAAGACTTCTTCAGCCTCGCTGCCCATCTCCAAGACCCGCTGCAAGCTCCGCAGGGCCGCCTCGGGGAGGCCCTTGCGGGCAAAGCATTCGGCTAGTTGGATGTGGGACTGAGCGGCGTAGTCCCGATGCCGAGCCGCCTTCTGAAACTCGGCGATGGCCTCCTCGATGAGGTCCATTTGCATATAGGCCACACCCAGGTGGTAATGGGTCGAGGCGTCTTCCTCGGGGACGACTTCCTCGACCTTCCGGCGGAACTGGTTCAGGGTAACCCGCCAGGACTCCTCCGAGACTGTATCCAGGACGGCCTCCGTCTTCAGGAGGTCCCCCTCCCAATCGGCCGAGAGGTCTTCAAACTCGAGGCCCAGCTCTTCGTCCATGTAGACCGGGATGGGTCGAGCCGGGGTCGAGGCTGACGGGGCGGGCGGCTCTTCCGAGCGTGGGGTCGGCGTCTCGGGGTGAAGCTCGGCGGGCCCTTCCCCTCGGGGCAGCGACTCAGGCATTTCGGCGGATGAGGGGGCTTCAGCCGTCGCAAGCACTTCCAAGGGCTGGAGAAGGTTGTCGATCAGCTCGGAGGGGAAGGCAGGCGGGAGTTCTTGGGTCAAGGCCACGGCCGGCACGGGGACCTCGGACTCGGGAAGAGAGGCTTCTTCTAACTCGACTTGGATTTCGATGTCCTCGCCTTCCGCCGCCTCAGCTGGGGCCGCCGCGGCAGCCGTCATCCGCTCGGTAACCTTCTGAAGCCAGGCCTCGAGCTCCAGATGGTGGGGCCATCGGCGCAGGCTCTTGACGATCAGCTCGTGGGCGGCCGCATACAGGCCCTGGTCGATATAGAAAGCGACCTCGGAGAGCGTGCTCTGAAGTTCGTCCTGGTCGCGGGTCATGTAGGACTGAAGGTCGGCCGAGATGAGCTCGGAGATCTCAGCCGAGATGTCCAGATATTCGGACTCCTCGGCGGCGACGGCTTGCGTCGTCTTTGCCAGCCAGGTCTGGATTTGGGGATGGTCTGGTTGGATCGCCTGGACCTCGTCGATGACTCGCTGAAGGTCCTCGAAGCGCTTGTAGTAGTACAGGAACTCCGCGTACTTCAGGAGGACTTCGAGGGCCTCGGGACGGCGCTCCTCACTGGTCAAGAATTGAACACACCGCTGGTAGACGCGCTCGGCCGAACGGGCGAGGGGATACTGCCGGAGGACAGCCGTCAACTTCTGGAGCGCCTTCTCGATCATGCCGTACCGATAGAAGACGTCGGCCTCGGTCAATTGCTCCTGGATGTAGTCCTGGATATCGCTTTCGTCTTCGGGGGGCTCCAGGGATGTGACCTCCGGGGCGAGCGCCGGGCTGAGGGACACCTCGACGGCCGGCGGTGGACTCTCGGGTCGACGGACCGGCTCGGCCGAGAGCGGGGTACCGCCCATGTGCTTCAGGATGTAATCCCGTTTTTCCAGGTACTCATAAGAGTCCGGGTCGATCGCCAGGATCTGGTCGACCAACCGGAGGGCATCTGACCATTGGCCCTGGCGGATATGGGCCTCAATCGCCCGGTCCAAGAGCACCAAGATGCGAGTGCTCTGGTGATGCACGTTCAGGAGCTGGATAGCGTCCTGAAGCAGGACGGGGTCAGCAGGGCTTTTCTGGAGCGCTCGCTCGAGCAGACTCCAGGCGGTCTCGTACTGGCCCTTGTCCATACACCGCGCCAGGAAGGGATGCAGCCACCGCTGGACGTCGTCCCAGTGTTCCGGCGTGGCCTGCTCCAGGAGGAGCCCGTAGGCGTCCGGCCGTTCCGGCGCCAGGCGCAAAGCCTCCATAAGGGTCTGAACCGCCTTATCCGTCCGCCCGACGGCGTGGTAGGCTTGCGTCAACCATAGGAGATGGTCATACGAACGTTCGGGCAGGCGCTCGATGAGACCGATCGCCGAGGAATAAGCCCCGGCTTGCATGTAAGCCCGAATCAGGAGGTCCGTGAGAGTCGGATTGGCCGGGACGTACCGGAGGCCCTGCTCGATGGCCTGAATGGCCTCTTGAGGAGTCCCCCTTTCCAGATAGGCCTCAGCGACAGACTGATATTCCTCCAAGGCCTCGGCATGGCGTCCGAGCTCGGCCTTTACGTGGGCCCGCCGCTGAAGCAAGCGAAGGTCCTGGGGCCCGATCTCCACGAGTCGGTTGAGGACTTCTAAAACCTTCGTCAGACGGTTCAGTCGACCGTACTGCTCCGCCAAGGTCAGGAGCAGATTCTTGGCCTCGACCAAGTTGTTTTGCTGAATCAGGAGGTCGGCCAGCCGATGCATGACCTCGACGTGGGTCGGCTCCAGCTTGAGGGCCCGCCGCAAGGTGGCCACGGCGTGGACGATACGGCCGTCTTGGATGTAAAAGTCAGCTAAGTCGCTGAGGGCCACCAGGGCCTTTTCTTTCTGATTCAGCTTTTCATAGCAGTCGATGAGACGCTGCCGGGAGGCAATGTCGCGCGGTTCGGCCTCGATCAACTTTTCGAAGAGGGGGATGGCCTTGTCATACTTGCCCTTCTGGTAAAGGTCGTCGGCCTGTTGAAGCAACTTCACCCGTTGGGCGCTCGTGATGGGCATCGAACGGTGACCTCTCTTCGGCGGGATGTCAGGCGCTTAGGGCCCCGAGGGTCGCATCGACCCCGGGACCCCCATACCCTCCCGACACCTGGCGACTAACGCATAAATATTTGATAAAGACAGGCTCGCTCCTTCCCAAAGGCCNACCGCTAAGAACGAGTCGTCTCCCGCCTCTCCCGAATCCGCAAGCTCTTGCCGACGCGCGTCCGCAGGTAGTACAGCTTAGCCCGCCGGACCCGACCCCGCCGGACGATCTCGACCGTCTCGACGACGGGGGCGTGAAGGGGGATGATCTTTTCGACACCGACGCCATAAGAGACCTTTCGGACCGTGATCGTCTCGCTCAGACCCCGACCCCGGCGGGCGATGACGACGCCTTCAAAGACCTGCGTCCGGTCCATCACGCGCAGGTAAACCCGTACTTGGTCACCGGGGCGGACATCCGGAAGGTCCTTCCGAAGTCGGCTCATTTCTATCTGGGCGATGATCGGATGCATCTTCCGCCTCCTCGCTCCGGGGAGCAGGATACATTTTTTCCAGGATCGCTTCAACCCACTCCATCCACTCGGCCATCCAAGCCCACCAGACGGGGGGCGAGGTCCACCGGGGCGTCAGGATTAAGTCCGGGCGGTTGCGAAACGTCTTCCGGAGGGCCTGCAGACGGCGCCATCGCTCGATCGACTCGTGATGGCCCGACCGCAGGACCGCCGGGACGGCGTATCCCCGAAAGACGGCCGGCCGCGTATACTGCGGATAGTCTAGGATCCCCGCCTCGAAGCTTTCGAAGGTCAGGGACTCGGGGTTGCCTACGACACCCGGTATGAGGCGGGCGACCGACTCGATGACGACCCAGGCGGCGACCTCCCCGCCCATTAGGACGTAGTCGCCGACGCTGACCTCGTCATCGGCCCAATAGGCCGTCACCCGTTCGTCGATCCCCTCATAGCGGCCGCAGACCAGAACGATCTGGTCACACTCCCGGGCATACTGGCGGGCCCGGGCCTGTGTCCACAGACGGCCCTGGGGGCTCAAGACGACGACCCGGCTCCGGGCTTCTGTCCGGGCCTGCTCGATGGCCGCCACGAGGGGTTCCGGGCGCAAGACCATCCCGGCCCCGCCGCCATAAGCGACGTCGTCGACCTGTCGGTGGGGTCCGATCCCAAACTGCCGCAGGTCGTGAACCCGAAATCGGAGTAGACCCGCCTCGACAGCCTTGCCGATCAAGCCGACTTGAAGGGCCGTCTCGAAGAAAGCCGGAAAAAGGGTGATGACGTCGAATTGCATGGCCCCTGCCGTGCCCGCCCACGGCGTCGCCGACCCGACGCCCCCACCTCATGAGCCCTCGTAGAGCTCCAACCACCCCTTCGGTAAGTCGACGTGGATGACCTTAGCCGTCACGTCGACAGCTGTCACGAAGACCTTCCGGAAGGGGACCAAGATCCTTCGTCCCGTTCGACCCCGCAGGGCCAGCAAATGCTGGTATCCCAGGTCGTAGACGTCGACGACCGTCCCGATGGGGCCCAGGCGTATGTCGATGACCGCACAGCCGAGAAGGTCCTCGTTGTAATATTCGTCCGCCTCCAGGGGAACCCGCTCCTCGGACGTCACGTACAAGACGGCTCCCCGTAAGGTGTCGGCCGCCTCCCAACTCTCCATCTCCTCGACCTCGACCAGGACCCCGCGGCCGTGAGGTCGGACCCGCCGGACGTGAAATGTTTGAATTTCCCCGGCTGGCCCTATGGTATAAAACCGGGTCCATGGATGGCGCAGCCGCCCAGGCTCGTCCAACGCCACCAGGAGTGCCCCCCGTCGGCCGTGGGGCCGCCGGACTTGACCGACCCGAACCCATGTCCGCTCAGGAGGAGCAAGCTCCGCCGGCATTTCTTACGACGGGTGGGGTTCCAAAATTTCCAGGACGAAGCGCTTGCGGACCTTCATCCCTGCCGCGCCCAGGATGGTCCGAATCGCACGGGCGGTCCGACCTTGCTTGCCAATGATCTTCCCCAAGTCTTCCGGGGCCACTCGAAGCTCCAACACAGTCGTCTGTTCACCCTCGATGACCTTCACCTCGACCTGGTCCTGACGGTCCACGAGGGACTTCGCAATCGCCTCCAAGAGGTCTTTCGGGTTCATGGGGGTCCTCCTTAACGAGCAAGAATGACAGCGGATTTCAGGGACGACGCCAATGATCGGACGTGAGGGATCTACCCAGTCGACGAAGTATGC
>JANXAA010000107.1 GCA_025061865.1 Acidobacteriota bacterium
GAGGACGTAGCGTCGCCGGGTCCTTACCCCAAGATTTATGTTCCCCCGGGTGAGGGGGAAGACCCGAGAACACGCTCCCCACGTTTTGTGAAAAGGCCAGTACCCAGACCCGGCACCCAGAGAACGTTCTCACGCCGCCGGATGGTCGTATCCCATCATGGATGAGTCCGTCGAGTCCAGGGGTCGAGACTGACCGGACGGCGACGTATCGACCTGTTCCAGGGCCTGTAGATCCGCTTCCGTCCACCAGAGACCCGAGTGTTCTAAGTACGAAGGGACCCCGTCTGGGTCGAACGTCTCTGTCGATACATCCCAGTCCGTCCAGAAGGTCAGAGCATCCCTCAGGTCGGCATCGGCCGGTAAGGGTAGGGGCCGATAGACTTCTCGCCAGAGGCCTACGCCCAGGGCCACAAGGGTCAGGCCGGCCAGGGCCCATGCCCAAAAGAGGCGGCCGGTGGACCCCCGTCTCAGGGGGACGGGCGTCCACGCCCGTGCCGGGGTCGCTGGCGGGGTCCACCGAGCGGCGGCCTGGCGTTCGGCCTCTAAGTATTGGACCCAGACCCCGCAGTCTGGGCACTCGGCCAGATGCCGGATCGCCTCGGGTGGAAGCGTGTCGCCCTTATCCAGGATTTCCATCCAGGCGACTTGAAAGGGACGGCACCGGGTCTTCATGGTTCTGTAACTCCATCCACCGACGACGGAGCTTCTGACGGCCCCGAAACAGGTAGTTCTTGACCTGTTGTAGGGAACACCCCAGGGCGACGGCGATTTCCTCATACGGCAGGCCGTGAAAGGCCCGCAGAATGAGGGCGCTCCGCTCGGCGGGCGAAAGTCGTTGCAGACTATCCATCAACCAGCTCAGAGTGGCGTCCGTGTGCCACTGGGTCTCCGGGTCTGGCACCCGGACCCCCTCGGACGCCTCGGCGTGGGCCAGGGACCACCAACGTCGGAGCCGCTCGTATCGCCACTGGTGTCGTAGGTAGTTAAAGGCAATCCGAAGTACCCACGTCCGAAAATGGCCCTCAGGCCGATACCGGGGGAGGGCCTGTAGGACTCGATAGCAAATCTCCTGCGCCGCGTCCTGCGCCCGGTCCACGTCGCGCCAAAACTGCAGGGCGTAAGCATATACAGTCCGATGCACTTCCGTCATCAGTCGGTCGAGGGCATCTGCGTCGCCGGCCTGGGCCTGCTCGACCTCTCGGTCGTCCATAAGAACCTCGGATGAGGTTAAGGGTCCCCTTTCCACCGTCATCGGCCCTTGTCGTACTCTCGAATAGATCAAAGCGCCACGTCCTTAAAAGTTTCACCCTCGGGACACGCGTATGGGGCCCCATGTCTCAGGAGCCAGCGACGCATTCTGGGGTCATGGGTGAGTCTAAGCTATGCGGGGTACAGACGGCAGGCGCGTCTCGGGTCGTGGGTCCGCGGCTTGCTCAGCAACTGGGGCGGCGCCCCCGAACGGCCTGCTCGAAGGCGCGGCACTCCCGTTCGGACTTGGCACACTCGTTTTCGATGTACACGCATTGTTCCCGGATAGTGTCGCACTCTTCTCTTTGGCATACCAACAGGCGTCGGTAGCATTCCTCCCGACGTGTCCCGCAAGTTCGGCGATGAGCTGAGCAGGTCAGGGTCGTCATCGCATCTTCATAGGCCGGCGGCGGCAATCTTCGGAGGTCCTGACGGAGACGGGCAAAGGCTGGCGTGTCCAGGGCCCAATCCGTCCGAGCAGCTCCCCGTTCGGTCCGGAGTTGCCGGACTCGGACAGCCCGGTCGGCGCTCGGCGGATGGGTCGAAAGGATCCGATTCAAGAAAGCCGTCTCGGACACGCCCTTTTCGGCTTTCATCTGAGCGAACTTATCAAAGACCCGGGCCATACCCTCGGGGTCGTAGCCTGCGTCGATCATGAGATGCGTCCCAATCCAGTCGGCCTCATTTTCGTTGTCCCTCGAGTAGGCCAGGCTCGACAGCACGACACCCAAGTAACCGACGACGCCGATGACCTGGCTCCAAGTCTGCTGACATTCGTCCCGATTAACGGACCTGCAGTTCCCCCTTTCGACCTCGTCGGCGACAGTGACGACGGCCGCCAGCAGGCCCAGCTTCAGAAACAGGTCGGATACGCGTTTCGACCCATGCCGACCCAGGACGTGACCCATTTCATGGGCCAGAACACCAGCCAGCTCGGCCTCGGTCTCGACGGTCTTGACCAGCAGGCCCCGATGGATCCGGATCGGCCCGCCGGGTAGGGCAAAGGCATTCACGACACAGTCGTCGATGACAGCAAAGTTAAAGGGGTACTTGGGAAACGTAGGCGGCACAGCGGCCATCAGGCGGTTCGTGATGCGGTCGAGGGTGGCTTGGACGGTCGGTTCTTGCAAGTAGGGCAAGCCTTCGGCCTCCAGCTCGGCGATAGCCTCTCGGCCCATCGAAATTTCGCCAGGTACGCTCCAGAGGATGAAGCCCCCGCCGACCTTCCGGCCGTGATACTCGACCGGTGTCGCACAGGCCAGCAGGCCCAGCAGACCTAAGAAGGCCGCGCCTCGCAGACGTCGCGTCGTTCGTCGCATCCTGTCTACCCTCTTTTTAAGCCTTTTAAGCTTAAGTGTCCCCGGCCCATAGGCGGGTCGGCAGGTGGGCGAGTGGGAGTAGGGACAACTCTTGTAGTTACTTAGTTACTCATACTCATGTCGCCGGGGCGCCCCTACATCGGAACGCCGGGCGTCATAGGGACGTCTTTACGGAAATAACACAGAAACCCTTACAGATTTTAAATCTATCCCCATAGCCTGTGCCATTCACCGTGGCCATGCGCTATCCGCCACTCGCCATCCGCTTCCGGTAGGTCCACCAGCCGGCGATGAGCGTTGCCAAGCCGACGGTTATGAAGGCCGCCGCCCGGGCCAAGCCCCAGGTACGGGCCCCCATCCAGTCGTAAAGGAAGAGCTTGGCGATACTCACGCTCAGGAGGATGCCGCCTGTCCGGGACAGACCCTGCCACCGATAAGCCTTACCCCAACGAAGAGCCGGTAGGGCACCCAGGCTGAGGAGACCGGTAACCGACGCCGTACGCAAGTACTCCGGCTGTCCGGCCCGTTCCAAGGCATACGTGACCTCCAGGATGACCCACACGAGGGTCAGCAGATAGGCACCGATTCCATAAATCTGAAAAGCGCCCCGGCGCTCCCTCCGGTGGGCCTGCACAGTTAGCCCGATCAGGGTTCCGACGAGGGTCCCAAAGCTGACTGTCCGATGATTCAGGACCGGAGATAAGCCGACCTCTAAGTCGGCTTCGAAGACGAAGAAGATCAGGAACGTCAGTCCAAGGACGAGGTGCCCGATGAAGCGCCACAAGCCGGACAAGGGAGTCGGCGGGACGGCCATCGCCCACAGGGTAAACAGTGCGCCGAGAATTACCACCGCTGTCCACCGCCAGTCCTGCAGGTCCCAAAGGCCCATCGAACGCCATATCTCCATGACGAGCCACGAGAGGGCCAGACCGTAGATTCCGACCCACGCCCAGGTGCGCGCATCCACGCGAACGGCTTCAGGCGTTTCAGCCTTGGAAACGTCCAGGGGCCCCCTTTTGGGCACCGAAGTCCGTCCGAGGCACGCTTGCTGGAGAAAGAGCGCCACGATGCACGTTGCATAGCTGGCCGTCCGGACGTTCCAGAAGGGAGGTACTTCGACCCCGTCTTGGAGGAACGTATCGAAGACCCACAGGTGGGTCAGCATGAGAGCCGTGACGACGCCAGCCGCCAGCCGGAAGGACCGCTGACCCGTGGTCGTACCCAGCCACGTCAAGGCGACGGCCTCAGCAGCCCACCCGACTGTGACCCAGTGCCAGTCCCACTGGACTGGGAAGACCAGCGTCAGAAAGACGACGGCCAGGCTCCCCAGAAAACCCCGTAGGACCCGGTCCTGACGGACCCGGACGCTCGTCACGCCAGCGGTGGCAGCATAAATCCCGGCGAACCCAAGGGGCAGGAGACCTAAGAGACCTGCCGATTCCAGACGTTCGGCCAGTAGGGACCACCCAGATGCAAAGCCCAAGATCCCATTGCCTAGGACGACCATTAGGTCCAGGAAGGGGAGAGACTCCGACCGAAGCCAGGGGTATAGGAGGGGAGCGATCAGAAAGATCAGGAATAATGCAGCTCCGTACCCCAACGCTACGTCGAGGCGGTCCGGTCGATAAGCGTCTAACAGGTAGGCCCACCAGTAGACCTGAGTCCAGAAGTAGGCGATTCCGTAAAGAACCCGCCACCGGTGCACGGTCAGGACGACTGGAATCGCCAGGTTTAGGACGATGAGATAGGGGAAGAGCATGTGTTCCTGGATCTGACCCGTCGAAAGCCACAGGGGCGTCAAAAATCCGCCTGTCAGGGCCATGACGATCAGGAAAGCGGACGTATACCGCAAGGCCAGGCCGACGCCCGTCAAGGTCGTCAGGGCCATGCCGGCGAAGGCGACGGCCTGGGGGATAAACCGGTAGTACCAGAAGGCCGCATATAGGGATAGGTACAGGATGCTCAGGCCGAGGGCGTCGATACCCAAGCCAAAGGCTCGCCAGCCCCGTTGAATCATGCGGTGGCCCAGGGTTAAGACGGCCACACCCGTCATCAAGGCCAGGACAATGCCAACTTCCGGCCGCTGTTGGACTATAGACCGCAGGAAGTAGGCCACGCCGATGAACAGGATGAGCGCCCCGGCGATGAGACTCAGACGCCAAGCGGTCCAGAAAGGTTCCGGCGTGCCGGCAGGCGGTGATGGCGTCGGCGGGGACGAGACATTGGGGGACGCGGATGGGGTCGACAGGTGGTCTCGCTCGACCGTTGGGGGAGGTTCTGGGGACACCAGACGGGACGGGGAAACGACCGGCGGTGGGACCGGCGGAGACTCCGTAACGGGCGGCCCCAGAGGCGAGACCTGTTCCAACTCGACCGCAGGTGCCGATGAAGCCGAGGCCTCCAGGGGTACGGTCGGCCGGGTTTCCAGGCTCCGAACGCGCTGGGCCAGGCGTTCCAGCTCGGCCTGCAGGTCAGTCCAACGGGCTTCCACCGGCGGTGCTCCAGAAGCTGGAGGCACGCTCCAGTACATAAGCATGCTCCCGAAGGCTAGAAAAGCCAGCCCCGGCAGGCTCATCAAAAGGACGACGACAGGCCAATTGGACGGGAAATCGTTTGGTTGCCAGGCGGCCATCCCGGCCAAGACGAGGGCGGCCACCAGCAGGGTCGCCCCGCTACTGACGAGGAAAACGCCGACACTGAAGGGAACTGACCGAAGCATTACTCCTCAGGATTAGGGAGTCCGGGAGTTCGGCCGATGGGCAAACTCAGGTAGTGCCCTTCTTACGGAGTCCTCTCCGCCCAACCCCGCTCTTTAAAGCGGGGTCTCCAAGAAGTCCAATCCAGACCCCACTCACTAGAGCAGGGTCTCCCAAAACCATCCCGTCCCTGCCCAACGCCATCGACTGGGTCCAAGAGACCCGCGCTAGGAGCCCCGTGGCTGAGGACGGGGGACGAGGGTCAGTGAACATCTGCCTAACCGCCGAACGCCCGATTCAGCAGTACGGAAGCGGCGTCCCCCCAGCCCGGACCCGCTCGACGTAAGCCCGAATGGCCTCATTATACCACCGCAGGAGCTGACGGGTTACGGGCCCGACGGTCCCGTCTCCGATGGGTCGGCCGTCGACGAGCGTGACCGGCAGGATGCCCTTCAAGGAGCTGGTGATGAAGACTTCCCGAGCCTGCTGAAGGTCCTCCACCGAGAGGTGCGTCTCCTCGATAGGGATAGCCCGCTGGCGACATAACTGGAGGACGAACCGCCGGGTCACGCCTTCCAGGAGGCCGACGTCCAGGGATGGCGTCTGAAGGACACCTCGAGCATTCACGATAAACACGTTGCTACTGGCCCCCTCGGCGACCCAGCCCTCATAGTTCAACATGATGGCCTCAGCGGCCCCTACCTGGGCGGCGTCCCGGTAAGCCAGGATATTGTTCAACAGATTGCAAGACTTGATCCGAGGGTCCAGGGCAAAGGCTGGATTCCGCCGGACTCGAGCGATGACCACGGGGGCACCCGTCTCGTACCAGGCCGCCGGAAAAGGCTGGAAGACCTTGCTGATGACGATAACGTTGGGTACCCGCTCGTGGGGCGGCTCGAGCACGATGTCGCTGACGCCCCCTGTGACGATGATGCGAAGGTACGCCTCCTGGGGGAGGTACGCCTCCGCCATGCGGAGACAGACAGCCCACAGGTCCGCCACCGAGTAAGACACCCGGATGTGAAGCCGCTCGGCCGACCGAACGAGACGTTCGTAATGCTCGACAAACAGCCAGGGGACCCCCTCATAGGTCCGAAAGGTTTCGTAGACACTCTCACCGAACAGGAAGCCCCGGTCCCACACGGGCACGGTGGCCTGCGACTCGGTCACGGTCTGACCGTTGATCCAGATAGAAGCCGACGGGTTCAGGCGCATCGGCGGCCTCCGCTGAGGGGGCAAAGAAGACAAAAGGCAAGAAGTGGGTATCCGGGGCTGGGTATTCGGGGGCGGATGTCGACTGTCAGGGGTCGAGAATCGGGAGCCCTCAATCCGGACACAGTCCTGCCTCTGCCCCACGACCCCTGACACTCAAGACTCGACGCCTGATACCGAACACCGAGCCCTTATTCCGCGTCCTCGTCCCCGAAGAAGAAGACGTCCGAGCAGGACCGACTGCAAAAGTACCGGCCCATCGCCCGGTACGCGCAGGCGACGCAGACCAGGCGGAAACATATCGGGCACTTTCGGAGCGTCATCTCCGCCTCAGATGCCTGGCAGTGAATACATATCCGTCCTTCCGGCATCCGCGGCCTCAAGGCGATAGGGCCTCGATGATAGCGCAGACGACCCTCAGACGGCAAGGGAATGGAGAGCGGCCCGGTAGGCGGCGACCCGGTCGGCGATCCGGCCCGTCATGATGTCCGACACGACGGCGACCATCGCCACGCCCGTCGGGACCAGGGCCGGAAGACGCTCTAGGGTAATCCCGCCGATAGCCACGACGGGCCGAACGGCTTCTTTCATCATATCCCGCAAGAGAGGGACGCCTAAAGGGGTCGATTGGGGCTTGGTCAGGGTCGCAAAGATAGGTCCGAAGGCGACATAATCGACGGGTTCGGCCCGGTGGGCCCACCGGAACTCGTCGGGGGTGTGCGTCGAGCGGCCGATGAGCATGTCATCCCCGACGAGGCGGCGGACGACGTCGGGCGGCAAATCGTCC
>JANXAA010000108.1 GCA_025061865.1 Acidobacteriota bacterium
GGCCCGAGGCCTGGCCCCCCCTGATCGCAACGAAGCAGGTCCACGTCTTCATCCTGCCCCTTCCCCGATGGAGACCGGGGCCGAGGCGGGGACCCGAAGGGGTCGGGCCTGACCCCGGAGCAGCATGAAGCCTATCGTGACTAGGAGGGCCGCCGCCAAAGCGATCCAGAAACCGACCTCCAGGGTGGCCACAGCCTGAAATTGGGCGATCTTGCCCGTCCCTACGAGAGGCGGCGTGAAGGGGCGGATCCGAATCGGGGCATGGGGGTCCAGCCGATGACCGTATTGGTACAGCCAGTAGTAGAGGTCCCCCAAGAACACGACCGGGAAGGCCCAGGCGCCAGCGAGGGCCAGCCACCGGACAGGCCGGAAGGGCCCGAGGGCCGCCACCCCGAGAAGGCTCAAGACCAGGAGGCCGACCCACGCATACTGCCGTTCAAGCTCGGCCGCCCGGTCCACATGACCCATCCCAATGTAATGGTTCAAGAGGTTGATCTCCGGGACATCCCCCTCGACCCGATGGAGATACACGATGACCTGGAGGCCCTGGGGATATTGGGGGGCCCAGAGCGTCACTCGCCAGAAGGGTTGGGTGTAAGCGACCCACCAGAGGGCCGCGGCACTCAGGAAAAGGACAGCTCGAAGTATGGCCTGTCGATACATAATCCGCTCTCCTACGTAAAAGCAGATGGGCAGCTAGGGAAGTAGGGAGCTCAGGCCCCCGGCCCTGTTACCCCTCTCCCTCCGGGAACAGGGCATCCAAGTCGGCACCCGGAGCGGGGCGCCCGACCGGGCGCCCCGCCCCCCGAGAGCGGCAGGTCATAGTATCATTCCATCGCTGGGGTCCGGGGTTTGACTAACAAATAACCTGCCATTTCCAGATGCAGGGCCGAGCAGAATTCGGTGCAGTAGAAGGGATACACACCGGGCTTGTCAGCGATGAACTCGACGGTCGCATTCTCGCCAGGGTCGACCGACAGGTTGATGTCGTAGGCAGCAATGGCCAGGCCGTGGGTCGCATCCCGGGCCCGCTCCAGGTTCGTCAGGTGGATGATAACCCGGTCGCCTTGGTTAACCTCGATGCGGTCCGGCGTGTAAGTACTCCGGATGGCCGTCATCCAGACTTCGACGGTGTTGCCCCGCCGTTCGATACGTTCCTTGCCGGGTTGGACGGTATGAGTCGGGTCAGGGGCCATCTTGACAGGGTTAAAACCGACCTGGGGATAAACCTCGAAGGGCTTCAGGAGCGACCGCTCGATGATCTGCGCATAGTGGGGCTCGCCAATGGGGACAGGTAGGTCGTAGAGCCGCTGCATCTTTGCGCCCGAGATGTCGATGAGTTGGAAGTTCTGGGGATGCAAAGGACCGACTGGGGCAAACCGGTCGAGGGACCACTTGTTAAGGGCGACCAGGAACTTCCCGCGTGGCCGGACTGTGTCGCCATGGACGGCCGTCAGGTGCCCGATGTTGTAGTGGACTGGGACCTTATCGACGACCTTCCAGGCCTCGTCGCCCTTGAAGTAAGGCTCGCCGAGGGACCACTTCACGACGGCCGAGTCCAGGAACAGGCTCGTGTAAGCGTAACCCTTACCGTCAAACTGAGTATGCAGGGGACCCAGGCCGAGCTCGACTTGAGCGGCCTTCGTGGCGTCAAACTTCAGGATGGGCACGCCGTAGGGGTCCTTTCCCTCGAGGAGGCCCTTGCGGATGGCTTCTTAGATCTTCTGGAAGGAGTAGACCGTCGCGTGGGGGTCGAGCTTGCCGGCGACGACGACGTACCCGCCGTCAGGCGACACGTCGACGCCGTGGGGACTCTTGGGTTCGGGGATCAGATAGAGCACGCCGGCCTGCACGGCCGTCGCCAGGCGGATCAGCTTCATGCCAGCGACGGTCTCGTACTTGCCCTCTTGAACGAGCTTTTCAGCGGCCTTCCAGTTGATGACGTGGAGGTAGTCCATCTCGTTGCGGGTCGTCGTCGCCTCGAGGGGCGTCTTCGTCTGCAGGATGTTGGGGACGGCCATCTCGGTGTTGAAGCTGTTGCAGAAGGCCCATCCGTAGGAGACCCGCTTGCCGGCATCGCACAGGTCATGCCAGTAAGGCGGAAGCTCGATGGCAAAAGACTGGTCAGGGACGATACGGCCCTTTGTCCGGTCGAACTTCCAGAAGGTCATGGGACCCCGATACCGCTCTTTGTACTGTTCGAGGGGCGCGTAGGTCCCGACGGGATAGGGCATCGAGTACTGGGGGGCCTCAGCGATGTACTCGGTGTTGGGCGTCACGAAAGCCGAGCAGTGGTTCGAGTAAATCAAGGGGTTCTTGACGATCTGCTTTGTCTTGAAGTCCCGCAGGTCGATGACGGCGACCCGGCCGTTGGCCTTGTCGTTGACGAACAAGAACTGACCGTCGTAGTCCCCCTGGGTCTCTGAGAGGGCCGGGTGGTGGACGTCACCCCACGTGATGTCTTTGCCGCCGGCCTTCAGGATATCCTCCGTTTCCTTGTGGCCGACCGCATAGCCCTGCCAGGACTCGGGGGCGAACACGGCCAAGACCTTCAGGATGCGCATCGAGGGCAGGCCGATGACCAGGACGTGACCCGAATGACCGCCCGAGGCGAACAGAATGTATTCATCGGGGACGCCCGTCGGCGTGTACGTCCGCAGGGCGGCCAGGGCATCGTCCAGGCTCAAGTTCCGGGCCTGCATGACACCGCGCAGGGGGTCTTGCGCACCGACCTGGTCCTGGGAGCTGGGACTCAGGAACCAAGCCCCGATGAGAGCACCGAGGACCAGGATACCGACGTTGATAATCCAGAAACGCAGCCTCATGGCTGGCCTCCTTAATTAAACTTAAATAGGGCCCTTCAGCATTTGGGCAGTTCGGGAATCCGGCCGGTGGGCAAGTCGGTCCCCCGGGCAAGGAGTCGGCAAGCAAGAAGGCAGCCGAACTACCGGACCGCCTTACTGCCCCTCTCCTACGACTTCCAATGTCCCCATCATCTTTTCGTGGTGCCGGCCGCACACCGTGTAGCACATGAAGGTGTAGAGACCCGGCTCGTCGACCTTCAACTCTAGCTTGAGAAAACGGCCGGGCTCGACGTCGTAGGGCCCGATGCCCAGCTGGGGGATTCCGAAGGAATGATGCACGTCGACCGCCGTGATCCGTAAGACGAAGGGCTGACCCGCCCGGACCTGAATGTGAGCCGGCTCGGGTTTCCGCCAGAAGTAGGTCCACCCGACAAGAGGCGTCGTCGTCCACGTCCCGAAGGCGGCGTTCGCATACACAGTAAATACGGGCCGGCCGGTGGCCAGCCGGCGGACCTGGCCGTTTTCATACGCCCGTAAGGCCCAGGGAAGTCCGACGAAGACGAGGAGGAGCGTGGCCAGGGCCACGCCCTCTTTGAGGCCATCCTTCCATCGCATCTCAGTCCCTCCTCTCCTCGAGGTGCAGACGTCTCGTCTGGCCATGAGACGTCCATACTCCCTTATCCGGTGAAGAGCCACAAAAATCCGACCGTGACCATCAGCCACAGGCCGGCCATCGGGGCCAGGCCCCATCGCGCCCGACGGGGGTCACGCCATAACTCCCAGGCGATGGCCCATCCCGTGCGGAGGGCCACGGCGAGCCCGCCCAGAAGGACGCCCGCCTGTAAAACGGGGACCCACTCGGGGATCAGCGGTTTCCACGGCACGTGGGCCGTCCCCAAGAGGTCCCATCCCCAGCCAAGGGGGTCCGAGAGGACACTGACGATGTAAGAACCATTCACGAAGAACAGTGGCAGGCTAAAGGCGATCCATGCCAGCAGGCCCAGGGGGACTAGGGGATAACTGAACCGCAGGAACAGGGTCCGAAAGTCCGGTTCCCCGGCCCCGTTCGCCGAAGCCGAGGCCGGGACGAGGACCCGGCGGCCACGCCATCGGGACGCCCACTGACTGACCTTGACGAGTAGGCCGTACATCGCCGGGAACGCGACCAGGCAGGCACCCCAGACCAGGGCCGCATAGGCCAAAAAACCGCGCCAGTCGCCTGTCTCCGTCACGTTCGCCCAGTCCTTGAAGGTCCCCCACGGTCCCAGGAGGGTCACCGAATAGACGGCCGCCAGGACCAGCATGATGAAGGCTTTGTACGCCTCGTCCAGGTGCAGGATGCGGGTCTCGGTCACCCCAAAGGGCCGGACGAACAGGCCGATGTTGTCGTTAGGACAACTCTTAAGGCACTCAAAGCAGAGGCCGCAGTAGTTGCTCCGGTCCAATTTGCCCATGTAGACCATCCAAGGACATCCCCATCCGTTCTCGCTTCCCAGCATGCAACCCTTCGTCGGACACCGCACGCAGACGTCCCAGTCCCGAGACCGCAGGGCTACGGATGAAGTCATCGCATAAAGACCCAGAAATCCGCTGACCGGACAGAGGTACCGGCAGAAGACCCGGTGCCGAAACACCAGGGCCAGGCCCAGGGCGAGGACGATCATCCCCCCGAGGACGAAGGCCGACACGATGGGCCGCGTGACCAGAAGCGCCGAGAAGGTCGCCAGCGTCAGGAACAGGAGGTTCTGGAGCCAGATGTTGTCGAGGGCCCTGGGCCACTTGCGGTTCAAGCCAAACAGGACGTTTTTGAAGCCCTTTGCCTTCGAAGCGAAGCGGACCGTCACGAGGCGGAGTCGCTGGAGCCACTCGCCCAACGCCGGGATCGGACACATCGTGCACCACAGCCGACCGGCTAGGGGGACCCACAAGGTGATGAGGATGAACCACCAGAGGATCCACACGAACACGATCATGATGTTGCGATTGCCGACGGGGGTCCCCCAGAGGGCCGCTAAGATAAAGAAATAAAAAAGGAATAGGTTCGGTAAGATCGCCAGGAACTGGAAGCTCCGCCATCGGAGCAAGCCCTGTAGGGGGCGGACCCGTTCGCCGAGGTCCATCCACCGACCCTTCAGGTAAGGCCGCTTCGGTGCCGGCCGGTCGACGACCGACTCGGTCATAACGTCAGGTCGTACACTCATGACGACGTCCCCCGTCGACGGGATGGGTCGACCGGCCGCCACGCCAGAAACGCCAGCGTCAGTCCGATAGCCGCCCCGACCCCGACATGAAATGGATAGTTCGGCGTGACGATCAGCTCACCCTGCATGAAGGGGTGCATGAAGCCGCACGTATGCGAGCACCGATACCGGAACCTGCCAGGCCGGTCCAAACGAAGGACGACCTCCCGGACCCGTCGGATACCTTGAAGGCTCGAGACCTCGACGGACGATTCCGTCTTCGTCGGGAGCTCGCCCCGCTTTTCAGCCTCGGCCCACTGGACCTCCGAAGGCCGCCAGACCTCAAAGTCGGGCCGCTCCGGAACGATCCGGGCGTCTAAGTCATACCCCTCCAGGAAAAAGCCGTGGACGACGTCCGTCGAGCGAAGTCGTAAGCGCAAGACATCCCCTTGCCGGGCCCGGAGGACCGGCGGTTCATAGGCATACCGACGCGCCTCGACGTCGACGACGATCTCCTGGGGCGGCGCCGTCGACCGAGCCCACCAGACGCCGCCGCCGACCCCCGCCAGGACCAGTAGGGCCGTCACCAGAACGTTGCGGACCATGAAAGCCTCCAGGACTGGGAAATTCGGCCATTCGAGAGTCCGGCAACTTGGCAGACAGTGGGCACGTAGCGACCTCCCCCTGCCTACCTGCCTGGCTCATCAGGCTGTCCCCCGAACTCCCGGATCCCACCGGATTACAAACCCCGTGCCATAGGTCGGGATCGGCTTCCCATCGAGATGGGTTGGAGATCCTCTCTCCTCACCACCTGTCGCAAATCTGCAACATTGGCACGGTCTTTGTTACTATGCCGGTGCCGGGCGCAGGGTGCCTAGTGCTGGGAGTTGGGTGAAGGAGACCACGGACCCCCGACCTGACGAGGTTGTCGAAAGGCCTCATTTCGGGCCGTGCCGGAGGTCCCATGCCGCCTCATGCGGAGATGGTCCTATGGTTGTTTAACGGACTACTGGCCGGGATGCTCTTGACTCTAAGTGTGGGATACGCCCTGAGCCGGTCAGACCGGTGGCCGCCCTTCTTAGTGTTCCTGGCGATGGGGGCCCTCCTGCTGACCTTTGCGATTCGGTTCGTCCATCAGTGGGCGGCCCTCTATCCGGACCTAACCGACCGGTGGCCTGCCGTGGCGGCCTGGGTCCCGCTCTGGCGGGCCCTGGCCCGGTTCCTGCCGGGGGTCGCCGTGGCGCTGATCTGGAGCGCGACCCGGGCGGCCCGGCGAGCCGACTGGCGGGGCCCCTTCCTCTTGATCGTGGCTGCCTGGGTCGGCGTCGGGGTTGACCTTCAGCGGCCGGTCGGGGCTTGGGCGACGGCCGTCGGCGGGGCCGCCGCCCTGGGGTGGCTCTCGGAGGTCCAGCGGCCGCCTCGGCACTTCCGACCCCTCTGGCACGGCCTGGCCGTCGCCGGCTTGGCCCTGACCCAGCTCCTGCAGTGGCCGGGCCGATCCTTAGGCTTTCCGGCCGTGTCACCGGTCGAGGCCCTGGCCTACCTGGGATTCTTGGCCGCCTTCAGCTTCGCTTACGAGGTCTTCCGAGGGCCTTCCCTGATGGCTGAATTTTTCGTGCGTCTGAACGGGCTTTTCATCCTGCTGGCGGTAGCAACGATGCTGATCGCCGAGCGGGGTTTTCGGTACCAATACATGGAGTTAACCCGTCGGCAGTTGTGGGACTTTGTGGAGACGCTCCGGGGGATCTTGGCCAGCTCGATTATTCGGGGAGAATCGCCGGAGGTGGCGTTTCAGGACAAGACCCTCCTGGAGGAGGTCGTGAAGGCCTTTTCCCGATATCCGGACCTTCACGCCGTGGCCCTGCAAGTCCGTCAGAGCCGGCTAGAGATCGGCATCGACCCCGAGGGCGCTGTCGAGATTCGTCCGGCGCCCGTCGAGGCCCTACGGCCCGTCCCCCTGGAAGGCCGCATGGAGGCCCACGTCGGGGAGCTTCAATGGGACGTGCCCATCGTGTACCCGGAGGCGACAGTCGGGGGAATTCGGATGAAGTTCCGGCTCCATGCGATGTTTCAACAGATTTTCCGGAGTTTGCTGCCGATCTTCGGGGCCTTCACGACAGCTGTCGTCTTGGCGGGCCTCCTCATCGGGGTCGTCCTCTTTCAGGCCCAGA
>JANXAA010000109.1 GCA_025061865.1 Acidobacteriota bacterium
ACGCTGACCCAACTCCCGAAGGTCCCAGCGGCCTCCTAAAACGGGTCAGATCGCTCGCTCGGCGGCCTGGACCCGGGCCACGAACGTTGAATCCACGGGTCCGCCCGCTCCCGAATCCCCGTAGCGGCGGTCTCGTGGGGAATGCCGAGGACGACCGCATAGAAGAGGAGCCGGTCCGGGGTTCTAAAGCTCTCCCCCTGTTGCGCATCAGGAACGCCCGGAGTTCGTCCTCGGGGACAGGGTTTCGGAGCCCCTTCCATGCATACCCGTCTCCGCAGGCCAGGAGCCGCTTCAGGACGAAGTCCGGGTATTCCGCCCCGGCCCATCGCTCGAAGGTCACGTCCCAGAAGAATTTTCGGCGTCGGGGCGGTAACCTGAGCCGCTTCTTTGCCACGGCGAGCCCCTCCCCATCGGTACGGTAACCGATGGGATGAGAGCCCGTCAGAGGGGGTGCGAACGTCCCGCCTGGGGGGTGAACTCTAGAGGGGAGCGGAGCGTTCCAAACTATGCGACGTCTCCCGCTTCGGGGCCGAGCGTCCCGGCCCGCAGACGTCCGATACCCGGAGGCTTGCACCGGAAAAGCCGAGACTGGCACCCGGAAGAGCGATGGGTCATGCAGCGACGACAGTGGACACCAGTCCTAAAATTACTCCTGATCAGCCTCCTCTGGTTGGGTCCGCCAGCAGGTGGCCATCCAAGGTTACCGGCCCTGACTCTGATAGAATCCTCGGGCGGCCCCATCACAAAGGACAATACAAGTGTCGAGTATTCCGGGACCGTCTTTGCCCTGGCCGAGTCGTACGTCCAAAAGGACATCCTGTGGGTTGGCTCCGATAGAGACGGGATTTCCACCTGCCTTGCGGACATTCCCCGCGACGTTGATGTTTGGACTGAGGGATGTGGGTAAATTTCTCGAGGAATCCTTAGGGAGCCGCCCCTCTGTGAGCCACCTAGGGGCTTCGGGGCCATCCTAAGTTGCTATCTGCCGACCTGCCTACTGCCGATCTACCTAAAATAGAGCTTCCCATGCGGATCACGTTTTTGGGGACAGGCACGTCCATGGGCGTGCCGGCCATCGGATGCACCTGCGAAACGTGTCAGTCGGAAGACGCCCGAGACAAGCGTCTGCGGTCCAGTGTCTGGCTGACCTGGGACGGTTTCCACGTCGTCATCGACGCCGGACCTGACTTTCGGCTTCAGGCCCTGACGCACCGGATTCCACGGGTCGACGTTATCTTGTTGACCCACGCCCACGCCGATCACGTGTTCGGCCTAGACGACGTCCGGGGCTTTAACTTTGTCCAGAGGGAAGCGATCCCCGTCTTAGCGAGCGAGGAGACCCTGCGGCGGCTTTGTGCAATGTTCGGCTACATGTTCCAGGCGGACCCCTACGATGCGGCGTCTCGGCCCCGCCTTCGCGCTTTCTCCGTCGAGGGACCCTTTTACCTGCATGGCCTGGAAGTCGTCCCCATCCCGGCTGTCCACGGTGCGGTCTTGAGCCTGGGTTACCGCATCGGGCCTATCGCCTACTTGACTGACTTTAAGACGCTCCTATCGGTCGATAAGTCCTGTCTGTCCGGCCTGGAAGTCCTCATCTTGGGAGTCCTTCGGAAGCGGCCCCATCCGACGCATCTCTCCGTCGACGAAGCGTTGGACCTCCTCGAATGGATCCGACCCCGGATGACTTACTTCATCCATATCAGCCATGAGATGAAACATGACGTGACCTCCCGGGAGCTCCCGTCGAATGTCCACCTGGCCTGGGACGGCTTGGTACTCGACGTCGACCATGAGCCGTGGCGATGCCAAGGCAAATCATAGTCGGCTGGACCCGAGAAGGGGTAGACCTCGAGCGGGCCTCGGTCGAGGTCCTTACGGTCGGGAGCTTCGACGGCTTCCATCGTGGACACCAGGCCCTGATCGGGTACACGGTCGAACGAGCCCGAGCCATCGGGGCCCGAAGCGTCCTGATGACCTTCGAGCCGCATCCGGCCAAGGTCGTCGGCCGGGGCGCCGTTCGACTCCTGCAGGCCCCGGAACAGCGAGCGGCATGGCTCGAGCATAGCCCGGTCGATGTCCTGTGGGTCGTGCCCTTCACGCTCGCCCTGGCGGGCCTGGGGCCGGAAGAGTTCTTAGAAGAGTACGTCTTCCGGGCCGGCACTGTGCGAGAGGTCGTCGTCGGGACCGACTTCCGATTTGGCGTTCACCGGAGCGGCGACGTGGTCTTGCTGGCCCGGATGGCCCGGCCTCGAGGGGTCCGGGTCTGGGCCCTCCCACCCGTATCGGTCGGCGACGAACCCTGCCGGAGCTCAGAGGTCCGTCGCCGCTTGCGTACGGGGGACGTCGAGGGGGCGAGCCGCTTACTGGGACGACCCTATGCCTTGTGGGGGGTTATCCAAGTCGGAGAGGGATTGGGCCGGCAGATCGGTTTTCCGACGGCCAACCTAAACTGGCGTAACGAGGTCCTCCCGGCACCGGGCGTCTACGTCACGGTCCTCCGGGTCGGGGACCGCCTGTGGCCCTCGGTAACGAACGTCGGATGGCGACCGACGGTCGGCGGGCGGCGACTTCAGGTCGAGGCCCACGTCTTGGGCGAACCGGGCAACTTGTACGGTCAGGCCACGGAGTTTTTCTTCCTGAAGCGCATCCGGGCCGAGCAGTCCTTTCCCTCCGTCGAAGCCCTCCGTCGGCAGATTGGGGCGGACGTCGAAACGGCTCGCTGCTTCTTTACGGACCGGCCCGTCGCCACACTCCCTGCGGATTGGTTCCGACCGACGTGGGATGGGACCTGGTATGAGGCCCATCGGGCCGACTTCAGACCCCAGACCATAGACCTACCTTCCGCCTGACGCCTATCCTGCTATCCAGACGACCCCGCTCTAGCGGGTAGGGCTGGGACCTTGCATCCTGCACTTGTATCTCGCGTCTCCTGTCCTGTATTCCGCCTCCAGTTGTCCGAAAGATTACGCCCGCTTAATATTGAAGAAGGCCGCGACGGGGCGGCCGGCGGATTTGCGATGGAAGTCCATGACTTGGTCGTTCCGAAAAACGTCCGTGTGGATGATATCTTGGACGCCCTGCAGGCCTACCGCCCGCAAGGCAACTTAGATTTGGTACGGCGGGCCTATGCCCTCTCGGCGTACTGCCATAAAGGGCAACTCCGACAAGACGGTTCCCCCTACCTCAGCCATCCCCTGGCCGTCGCCTACATCCTGACCTGGTGGCGCTTGGACGAGGTCAGCATCGCCGCCGGCCTGTTGCACGATGTCTTGGAAGACGCCCCTCATTTGGTCGACGTCGAGCAGTTGAAGGCCGTCGTGGGGCCGGAAGTCACCCACATCGTGCAGGGTCTTAGCAAGCTGGCCCGGCACGCCTTCACGTCCGCCCAACAACGGCAGGCCGAGTACTTCATGCGCATGCTCCTGGCCGCCGCCGAGGACCCCCGGGTCCTGTACGTGAAGCTAGCCGACCGGCTTCACAACCTCATGACCCTCGACGCCGTCGAACCGGAGAAGCGCCTCCGGGTAGCTGTGGAAACGCAGACGATCTTTGCCCCGATGGCTCTGCGCCTGGGTGTCGGCCAGGCCTACGACCTGTTGAGCGACCTGGCCCTGCGGTACCTGGACCCCGAAAGCTACCAGTACATCGTGCAGGTCTTGGAACGGCGGCGGGCGTCGGCCCAGGTCCTGCTCGACGAGATCCGCAGTCAACTCGCCCAAGAACTGGAAGGTCGCGGCATGACGACAGCCACGATCCACACCCGGGTCAAACGCCCGTCTAGCATCTATCGGAAGATGCGCCGCAAGGGTATCCCCGCCGAACAGGTCCACGACATCCTGGGCGTCCGGGTCATCGTCGAGACCGTCGAGCAGTGCTACGAGGTCCTGTGTGTCGTCCACCAGAAGTGGCCCTACATTCGGGATGAGTTCGACGACTACATCGCCCGGCCTAAGCCGAACGGCTATCAGTCCATTCACACGGCCATCCTGTTGCACCACTCAGACGGCCTCGTCCCTATCGAGGTCCAAATCCGGACTCATGAGATGCATGAGATCGCCGAGCGGGGTTTAGCGGCCCACGTTATCTACAAAGGGGCCGTCCCGACCTCGGACCCTCGCTACATGGCGTGGATTCGGGAACTCAAGGAGCTACAGGCCCGGGGGGCTACGCCCGAGGAACTGATCCGAAGCCTCCAGAACCTCCTGGACTTCGACAAAGTGTATGTGTACACCCCGAAGGGCGAAATCTTGGAGCTCCCCAAGGGAGCGACCCCCATCGATTTCGCGTTCCACGTCCATACGGACCTGGGGATGCACTGTCACGCCGCCCGTGTCAATGGCCGCCAGGTCGCTTTTCACTACCGCCTCCGGACAGGTGACGTCGTCGAAATCATCACGAACCCTCAGCAGGAGCCCAAAGAGAGCTGGCTCAGCTTCGTCGTCACCCACCGGGCCCGACAAAAACTGCGGGCCTATTTCCGTCGCAAGCAACAGGTCCAGCGCGAGGCCTTCCGACAGGCCGGCCGGGAGACCCTAGAACGCCTGCTGGAGCCTTACGCATGGAAGGTCGAAGACTTCTATACCCGCCTCCGCCGGACTCCCGAGTTTCCCCGCCTCCTCGGTGGGCTTCGGGCCGATAGCTTAGACGACTTCCTCGTCCTGCTTGGCCAACGGAAGGTTAGCGAAGAACGCCTGAGGCACCTGATCGAACGCCTCCGCGAGGAACCGTCCCAGGAGAGCCTCCTGAAGAAGCTCCTCCAGCCTTTCCGGGGTCGGCGCCCGACGACTCATGCGGAGTTGATCACGCGGGACTCGGAAGAACCCTTGACTCTCGAGTTCCGCCGAGCGGCCTGCTGTGCCCCCTTACCCGGTGAGCCGGTGTTCCTGTACTTTAGTGCCCATCCAGGACGCCTGCCGGCCTTGCATCGAGCGGATTGTCCGCAACGGCGAGAATTCCGAGCCGACCGGGTGCAGACCGAAATCGATTGGCGGCCGGGCGAGAAAGAGACCTTCCCGGTGCCGATCCACCTGGAAGTCGAAGACCGGCCCGGCGTGCTGGCCAGCGTGCTGGACGTCTTTCAGAAATGGAATGTCAACTTAAGTCAAGTCGAGGCTCGGACCCACGGCGGACGGGGCGAGATCGTCCTGGTCGCCCAGGTCACTGACGCCGGCCTCCTGGCTCGTATCCTCCGACAGCTGCAGAATCTCAGTCGGGTCTTAGCCGTCCGGCGGGTCGGATTGGACCGAGTCCCGGAAGCGCCCGATGTCTCGCCTGCCCCCTCCTGAGGACCTGAGGGGCAGAGGGGTAGGTCGGCAGATTGGCAGAGATCTTGAGGTGACCCGGAGAGGAGCAATCTCCCGGGAAGGTCCAGGAAAAGCGGGGGCGTTCCCCTGTACAGGCGCCGACACGCCCGGGCGGTGTTCTGAGGCGGAGCTCCTGCTATGACCGCTTGCGTTCGAACATCCTCTCCATCTCCTGCCCCTGCATGTCAGAAGCTAAGACTTCCCTATCTCCCTATTGCCTCACCTCTCCATTGGCCCACTCGCCTATCTGCCGAACCGCTCGAAGAGACCGGCGATGTGCATATCCAGCCACCTCTGCAGCCCCCGCCGGATCAGGCCTCCGACGAAACTCAGCCCGACGCAGAGGGCCTTGCCCCACGGGGAGGGACCGAGACGATTCTTCTCGTCGAGGACGATGCCGGCGTCCGGGCGATGGTCCAAACCGTCTTGGAGGGCCACGGCTATCGGGTCCTTATTGCCACCGACGGAGCGGAGGGGCTCGAGACCTTCCGGAACCATGCCGCCGAGATCGAGCTGGTCATTTTGGACATCTTCATGCCCCAAATGTCGGGTGCCGAGATGTACCGGCAAATCCGCCAGCACGATCCGACGGCCCGGTTTCTATTCATGAGTGGATACATAGAGGAAGCGGCCTACCAAGCGCTTATCCTTCGAGGTCGGGTAGACTACATCCAGAAGCCCTTTAGCCCCGTCGACCTCTTGATCAAGGTCCGCCAGATCCTGGACCGCCCGCGATGATTCGATAGTCCCTTGACCCAACACTTCGCGCTCAGGAGCTGACACCCATGAGGGGCTATTCCCCACCCCCGGCTCTTCGGGACTCCCCATAAAGAGCCAGGATCTTGGGGGATATGAAGAGAGCGAGACGTTTCTGGAGTTCCGGGGTCAGACTTCGGGCCCGCCGCAGGTACTGCCGAGCCTCAGCGAGGAGCCGGCCGTCGGTGCCGCCTTCCCGGAAATAGCGGGCCGCCCGGCTACATCCCAAGATGAATTACGCCGTATCGCCCGGTTCATACTGTCGGCGGGCATCCTGCAGGACCCGATAAGCGCCGTCGTAATCCCCACGGAGATAGGCCTGCCAAAAGCCGTCCACAGGACCTCTGCCGGGGCCGAACGCCGGGCCGAGGGACCGAACACCGGTGTCTCGAGCGCAGGAGCTTCCGGCCGAGTCGGCGGCGGGCTCACCGGACCTTCTTTCTCCGCCGGCGGCGACGACTCAACCGGCCGGGTCGGCAAGGGCGCCGGGGCCTTGGGCAGGGGTGCACACTGCGCCTGGATTTGCTGACGCAGAGGCCGGAGCTCCATGGTCTGGAGGTCCGGGGGAGCCGGTCCAGGCGGACCGAACGTTCCAGACGGTGGCTTACCCAAGACCGGTGGCAGGCTCAGCTCCTGGATAGGCTGTATGACCTCTCGGGCCTCGCCAGGCAGTACGTCTATAACCAGGACACCGTCGGTCGACATCTGAGGGTGGCGATATCGGACCTCGTACTGGCCAGGCGGGAGGTCCGGGACCCGAAAGGGCGTATACGCCGGTCGGGTCAACTCGACTGGGGTCCCGTCCGGGATTCGGCGGATGTCCCGGATTTCCGCCCACGGGAGCAGGTCCAGCACGAGAGTGCCAAGTCGGTCGACCCCAGACGGCGAGATCCCCGCCGGGGCAGGCGCCTCCTCCGGATCCGGCGACACCTGGACCGGTCCCGCCGACCCAATGGCCGGGATGGGGCGGTCGAGACCTTTCGGCTCGGCTCGACGGCTAGATCGGTCGGCCCCGGCGAGGATCGGCCGGCAGTCCATCGGCGATACGCCGGACCTAG
>JANXAA010000010.1 GCA_025061865.1 Acidobacteriota bacterium
CCAGGTATTTCCGGGGGTCTCTCCGGATGTCGGCGATCAGTTGGCGGACGTCCCGGACCGCTTGGTGGAGGTCTCGATAGAGGCTGGGGTCTCGTAAGATTTGCTGGAGGGTCCCATCGGGATTCTGCTGGGGGTCCAGCAGTTGATTCATCTGAACTACGACCTGCGTGAGTTCTGCATACAGCTTCTCATCGCTCAGGAGCTTGCCGGCCGAGCCCTGACCTTGTTCTAAATTCGTCACGATGCGGTGAAGTCGGCCTAGGGTTTCGGTCATCTGCCGAGCCTGCTCCCGGTCCTGAAGAAGCAAGCCAGCGATGCTGTCTCGAGACTGTAGACGCTCCGTGATCTGAACGAGCTCCCGGTACAGCCGGTCGTCCTGAATGAGTTTGCCCAGAGAGCCCTTCCCCGCGGCCAGGGCATGAACGGTCGTCTTCACGTCCTGCTTGAGCGCCGGGTCGTTGATCAAGGCCCCGATGACCCCCTCCGCTCGGACGATCTGGTCCATTACCTGATTCGCCCGGTCCAGCGTGACCTTCAGGTCGGCCAACCGCTCGGAGACCTGGGTCGCCAGCTCTCCATAGTCGGCCACGGCGACCGCCCGGATAGCACGGCCGGCCGGGATGACCGGCTGGCTCGGATGACCCGACTGGATATACAGATAGCGGTCCCCCAGCAGACCCAAGCTCCGTACGCTGACGACGCTGTCTTGGCGGATACGGTCCTGATAACGGGCGTTGATCCAGTAGTAGACCCGGATGCCAGGCCCCTCGGGGTTAAAGTCGATCCGACGGACCGAGCCGACCTCGACGCCGTCGATCATGACGATGGAGCCGACGTAGAGGCCTGACGCCTCCGGCAGGTCCGTGTAGTACGTCGCCTTGGGCGCCCAGAACCCACCGCTCTGGCCCCCGACGGCGATGATGCCGACCATCAGCAGAAACATCCCCAAGGCGATACTCAAACCGACCAGGACGTCCCGCCATCCCAGATGCCGGCGGACCTGCATCGTCGCACCTCTAAATAATTAATATATATAGACCATAGGCGGTAAGGAGAGGGGGCAGTAAGGCAATAAGGCGATGGGATGGTATTGAGGGGTCTCTATGCGGGGCCATGCCCCCGTATTTATTCCGGATACCCCTAACTGGCTCATCGCCTTACTGCCTCTTCTACGACCCGGCCGCCCAAGAAGGCCTGCACGTAAGGATGAGCACTGACCCGCATATCCAGGGCGCTCCCGTAGAATACGATACGCCCCACATTCAATAGCATGAACTGCACGTCCCCGACGGTCTCGTCCGGCGTCCGCTCGACTAAGGCCCACGCCCCGTTTGAGCGGACCCATTGGGTCTCGGCGATGCGAAAGGCATCGTTCATCTGATGCGTGACGACCACGGACGTCACGCCCCGGACGTCCCGAAGCTTAACGATGAGGTCGATGATCGTCCGGGCCGTGATAGGATCCAGGCCGGCTGTCGGTTCGTCGTACAGCATGATAGACGGTTCAGTCACCAGGGCCCGGGCGATGCCGGCTCGGCGGCGCATACCTCCGCTCAGCTCGGCCGGGAGCTTGTGCTCATGGCCGTCCAAGCCGACCCACCGGAGGACCTCCCGGGCCTTCTCCTGAGCCTGCCGGAAGGGGAGCCGGAGCCGTTCGACCAAAGGAAACACGACGTTCTCTTCCAAGGTCAGGGAGTCGAACAAGGCGCCCTCTTGAAATACTAAACCCATGTGTTGCCGAAGCTCGATCAGGTCCCGCTCCTTCATTCGGGAGATCTCAAAGTCGCCGACCCACACCGAACCCCGGGTCGGCCGGATCAGCCCCAGAGCCAATCGGAGGATCGTACTCTTGCCAGCCCCGCTGGCCCCCAGGATGATCAGCGTCTTCCGAGGCCAGACTTCGAAAGAGATGTCCTGCACGATCGGCTCTCCGGGGTCGACCCAAAAGTCGACACCGTCAAACCGCAAGGCCGGACATCGGGCTGCCTCATAGCATTGCTGGAATCGCTCGTGAATCTCTCGACCATGATTCAACAGCCACGTCCCCCGCCACCGCATGGCCTGCCACCGAGACAGAATGGGTATAGACACTTGAGTGTTGGGCTTTCGGGGTCGGGCATCGGGGTGCTGAGACGGGCCTGAGCCCTGTTCCCTCCCCGACACCTGAAATCCTCAAAAGTGTCCCGTCATCATGATAATCGTGATAAAGACTTCATTGAAGAAGTAGTCGGTAACCAAGATGGCGATGGACGTGACGACGACGGTCGAGGTCGTCGAGCGCCCGACGCCCTGGGAACCGCCCTCTGTCGTGAGGCCCTGGTAACAACCGATCCAAGCGATCAACGTCCCGAAGAGAAAGGGCTTCAGGAACCCCAGGATGACGTCGTCGGTGTATAACACCCAGGACGCCGTCGCCCAGTAGTAAGACGGCCGGACCTGGTACTTGATGTCGGCGACCATCGCCCCGCCCCACAGGCCGACCCAGACCGACAGGATCGTCAGCGTAGGGGCCATCCCCAACAGGGCCAGCCAGCGGGGCACGACCAGCTTGCGGATGGGGTCGACGCCCATCGCCCGCAGGGCACTGACCTGCTCGGTGACGGCCATCGCCCCGAGCTCGGAAGCGATCCCGGCCCCGACCCGACCGGCCAGCATCAGGGCCGTCAGGACAGGCCCTAGCTCTCGGACCATCGAGAGGGAGACGATGCGGGCCAAGTAGTACTTACCGCCGAACTGGGCCAGTGTGTAGCCGCTTTGAAGGGACAGGACCATGCCCGTGAAGAGGCCCGTCAGGAGGATAACCGGCAGGGAGCCAATCCCCAACGTGTACATGTAGTATAGACTGTCTTTCCCGTAGATGGGTGGCGTGACCGTACAGCGGGCCACATGGAGTACGAACTGGGTAAAGGATTGTACGTGATACAACCACCACTTGACCCGGTCGGCGGCCCAGACGGCAAGCCTCATGGCGGGCCTCCCCCGCGTCCCGCCGACGGCGGTGTCCACGGCTCGATGACGACAAATACGCCCAGATACCGCCGGTCCCGATTACCCGGCTCTTCAAAGGCCGGTACAAAGCCCGATTGGGCTGATACCTCCACGGGCCACATCCAGACATTCCGCACGCGATAGCCCCGCGGGGCCGCAAGCTCGATCGTCCGGTGCTCTCGGCTGTGTAGACGAAGCCGAAACCAGGTCGGCCCGAATCGGACTCGGATTCGGTGGTCCGGGATGGGTCCGTTACGTAAGTGAATCCGGACGCCCGCAAAGGGCTGATGCCGCTTGAGAACCATCCGAAGTGTCTGGCCGCCTCGGACCCAAAGCCCCGGACCCTCCCGGGGATAGAAGGCATCGTTCAGGAAAAACGCAAAGTAGTCCGGCCGGCCCGGGTCTGGAAACGGTACGTTGAACCCGTGGGGATAGGTATTGGAGGGCAGATTCTCCAGTTGAGTGTATTCCAGGGGAAGCCACGCATGGAATGGACCAGTCGCGTACCGCCACGGGGACCGGGCCGTCAAGAAAGGGTCCGTCACGATCGGCAAGCTAAAGATGGCCGCCACCGTCACCATGAGGACCAGCGTCCGAACCCGCGGTAGCGTCGACGCCATGAAAAATGTCCAGGGGTACGCGCATAGGAAATACCGGTTCGCGATCGTCCCGCCCCCGCCCAGATAGTTGTGGGGCTGAGATACGATGAAGGCTGCCACCATCAGGCCAAAACCCACCAGTAGCCAAATCGAGCGGGCCTGAGGCCACCGAAGGGCCATCCCCAAACCGACCAGGGCCGGCGTGAAGTACCATGCGACACCTGCATAGCGACCTACGAAGTAATAAAAGAAGTCTTGAACGACCGTCCGAGCGTCGATATAGTACTCCTGCTCATACGTGATATCGGCGGAGTGATAGATGCCGACCCGCTCGAAGGTCAATTGGGGTGTCTCCAGGGGAAAATGTCCATAAAAGGTCTTTCGAAGTCCGCCCATGTAATTCCAGTCCCCGACATTCCACCAGTACAGACCAAACAAGGCCAAAGCGACCAGACCGCCCCCGCCAGCCCACCGAATCCAGCGGCCCCACTGACGACGTAGAAGCAAAGTCCCCGTGGCGACGACAAAAACGGCCCCGATGACAGGCTTTGAAAACGTGCCCATTCCGGCGACTACCGCCCCGACCCAGTCCCACCACCGCCGGGCCGGCCCTTCGATCGGCCGGAGGTCTGGATACCAAAGGAAGAACAGCGCGATGAAGACAGTCGCAAAGTTGAATATTTCCGGTTTCAGCCACACGGCATACGCCGGGACGACCGAGAGGCCGATAAAAGCGAAGGACCAAAGGAGCGCCCGCCCTGGGGTCCACCCCAGCGCATGCGCCCATCGAAATCCCAATATCCAGACGACCCATAACAATACTACGTTCACGAAGACGAAACTATTCACCCCCAAGATACGAAAAAAGGGTGCGACCCACAAGGAATAGATAAAAGACTTGGCATAAAAAAGGTCGCCGTCCCGGCCGGCTCGCAAGAACAGCCCCTGGGGCCCATCCGGAAAGTCCCGGTACACCCGATACAGGTCCGCCCGGGTATAACGCAGGTCGCCGTCCAGGGCCAAGCTCTGGGCCATCATGTAGTAGGTCGCTTCGTCGCCCTGGAAGCTCTGTAAGCGGAGCGAAAGGATCGGCGCCCCGATGGAGGCCAACCCACCGGCCAGACCGACGATCCAAAGAATGCGTAGGGCTTGCGCGTATGTCACGGGCCGAGCCTCGATACAGGAATTCGGCAAGTCGGCAGGGGGCAGATAGGGACAGACCTGGAGGTACCTGAGGGAGCCCGCGGGACTTCTATCTCCATCCCAGTATGACTGGGGAAGGCCTCTAAGGGCCCAGGCTCCGTCTTAGGTCCGTAGCCTGAGACGTGGTTCAAGCCCGACCGCCCCGAGATAGCAGAGCGCCCGACTTTGCTTTGGACAGACTAGGTTCCCGTAGAGATGATAGCCCCCTTTTTCCTATTATTCTTTGGCCGACCTGCCCGCCTGTCGAACTGCCCAATTCCCGGATCGCCGGTCCCCCGAACCCCCAGAGCTGACACCCGACCCCCGGGACCTTATCTTGTATCCTGCATCCCCTATCGGGATTCGATATCCCATGAAACGGAGACGCCACCTTGTCGACCCTAGCATTGGGCCATTACGTCCGATCCCAGTGGCTTCGCCTTTCGATCGGCTTCGGTGCCCTCCTGGCATCGGTCGTCCTACAGATGCAGATCCCACTCCTCCTTCGAGAGGGCGTCGACCGACTGACCCAACGGGCTCCCCTGACGACAGTCGTCCACGTGGCCTGGGCCGTGCTGGGCCTCATGCTCTTGCAAGGCTTCGGTCGCTTCCTCTCCCGCCTCCTGATCGTGGCGGCCTCTCGCCACATGGAACATCAAATCCGTCAGGACCTATGGGCCCGTCTACTGGTTCAACCTCCCGCCTTTTTTGACCGCTTTTATACAGGCGACCTGATGGCCCGCCTGACGAACGACTTGAATGCCCTCCGGATGGCCATCGGGCCTGCCTTCATGTATGCCGCTATGTCGGCCTTTTCCATCGTGTGGGCCGTCACATGGATGGCGGTCACCCACCCCCGACTCACGCTGGCAATGCTTCTTCCCGCCGTCGGCATCCTGTTGATCATGGTGTGGGGCTCTCAACAGATCAAGATCCGTTTCGAAAAGGTCCAGGACACCTTCGGTCGTCTCTCGACGACGGCGCAGGAGATCATCGCCGGGATGCGGGAAGTGAAGGCCTACAACATGGAGGACCTCCAAGCGGAGCGCTTCGACGTCGTTGCCGACCAGTACGTCCATGACCAGACGCGGCTTGCCCAGGTCCAAAACTTGATGCGGCCTGTCATTACCGGCCTGATGGGCACAGCCTTCTTGGTCTTGCTGGGCTACGGCGGATGGCTGATCGCCCGGGGTCAGATGAGTATCGGTACATTTGTCGCCTTTCAGGCTTATTTAGGGATGCTGGCCTGGCCGCTGATCTCCGTCGGCTGGATCCTCAGCCTATGGCAGCGGGGTCGGGCCTCGTGGCGACGGATCCAGCGGCTGGTCCAAGATTTCCACAATCCGTCGACTATCACTCTAGAGGATTTAAACCAATCTATGAATGATGTCGTCGCGCCGACCTTCCAGGGGCGGCTGACCCTCCGAGGGGTGGCCTTCGGCTATCGACCCGACTGGCCCGTCTTGCGGGGACTCGACATGCAAGTCGAGCCCGGGACGTGGGTCGCCGTCGTGGGTCCGTCGGCCAGCGGCAAGTCGACCCTCCTGCGGGTCGTCGCGGGGCTGTACCCCCCGACCGAGGGAGACGTCCTGTGGGACGACCGGCCGATCTCAGCCTGGCCCGTCGAGACCTTCCGGCGGTCCGTCCTAATGGTGTTTCAAGAGCCGGTCTTGTTCTCCCGGACCATCCGAGAGAACCTGCTGCTGGGCTGGTCGGAGACCCCGCCGGACGAAGCCCTCTGGGAGGTCCTGCACGGGGTCGGTCTCGCCGATGAGATTCGGGCGCTCCCCGCCGGATTGGACACCCAGATCGGGGAACGGGGCGTGACTCTGTCCGGAGGTCAGCGCCAGCGCCTAGCCCTGGCCCGGGCATGGCTCCGCCGACCCCGGGTCCTCCTACTGGACGACCCCTTCTCGCAAGTCGACCTCGAGACGGAGACTCGCGTCTGGCAAGCGCTCCGCCAGCACCTGGACGGCTCGACGACCGTCTTGCTGGTCACTCAACGGCCCCGCCCGATCCTGGACAGCGATATCGTATATGTCCTCCACCAGGGCCAGTGGCAGGCCTACGGCTCGCCCTCGGAGGTCTTGCGGACCTCCGAGTGGTTCCGCACATGGCTTCGGCTTCAACGACGTACAGACGGACCCCCTCCGCAGGAGCGAACCCGATGAGAACGATGGCGGGTATGTCCGTTCGAGCCTTCTTCCGGCGAGTGGGACCCTACGTCCGGCCCTATCGCTACCAGTTCTTGGGGGGCTTCGTCTACTTGAGCCTCCTCGCGGCCCTCGAGCTGACTCTGCCCATTTGGACGAAGCTGGCCATCGACCATTACTTCGTCCCGGGCCGATGGTCGGCCGGCCTCTGGCTCCTGGGGGTGTACGCCCTCACCCTAGGCCTGATCGGTTTGCTTCAGTACTTCCAAGGCTACTTCATCGACGTCACGGCCTACCAGGCGATGCGGGACCTGCGGTGCCATACCTTTCGCCACCTCTTGACTCTCCCCATCGCCTTCTTTCAACGCCAGCCGACTGGCAAGCTGGTCACACGCGTGACCCACGACGTGGACGCCCTCCAAGAAATCCTAGGTCAAGGGATCCTCAGTATTATCGCCGACATCGGGACCAGCATCGCCATCTTTGGCCTCCTCTGGTGGATTAGCCCCCTCTTGGCCCTGTCCGTCACAGCGACAGCCCTGATGGTCGTCGGCGCGAGTTTCCTCTTCCAACGGTACGCCCAGCGGGCCCAGGAAGACATCCGCACCTGGTTGGCACGGTTGAACGGCTTCCTTCAGGAGCACATCGGGGGCATTCCAGTCCTCCAGGTCCACCGGGCCGAGGCCCAGGCCTTCCGGGAGCTCCAGGACCTCAATCAGGGTTACACGCAGGCTTACGTATCGGCCGTGTTCCACTATGCTTGGTACTATCCCGTGATTCGCGCCCTGGAGGTCCTGACGTCGGTCTCGGTCCTCGTGCTAGGGGGCTGGCTCTTCTACGAAGGTCGGCTGACCCTGGGGACCCTCGTCGCCTTTTTTCAGTACGTCCAGCGGTTCTTCGAGCCCTTAGCCGACCTCAGCGACAAGTACAATACTTTTCTACAGGCCTTCGTGGCCGAGGCCCGCATCCAAGAAATTCATCAGACGCCACCCGACCCAACCTATCAGGGTCAGCCCCTCCACGTCGCTGGCCCGGCCCCTATCGCCTTCCGTCATGTAGCCTTCCGGTATACACCGGACAGTCCTTGGGTCCTGAAGGACGTGAATCTCATCATCCGCCCCGGCGAGCGGGTCGCTATCGTCGGACCGACCGGCGCCGGAAAAACGACCTTGGCGGCCCTCCTACTCCGACTCTACGACCCGACCCTGGGGTCCATCGACTTTGGCCATCAGCCGATCCGAGAGGTCGACGCCCGAGACCTTCGACGAACGGTCCGTATGATTTTCCAGGAACCTTTTCTTTTCTCGGAAACCGTCCTCCAAAATATCCTACTCTACTCCGACGGGACGGCTCGCGCTGAGTTGGAACGTTGGTTCCAACGACTCCGAGACAATACGCTCGTCCAGAACTTGTACACCAAGCTTCATGAAACCCTGCACGAACGCGGGAATGACCTGGCCCACAGCGAACGCCAGGCCATCGCCGTCCTGCGGGGCATCGCCACCGCCCCGCAGGTCCTCATCCTGGACGAGGCCCTCTCGGCCCTGGACCCGCAGACCGAGCGAGACCTCCACGACCTCATCGAGTCCGTCACTCAAGGACGCACCGTCCTTTTGATCGCTCACCGCCTATACACGCTTCCGAACGTCGACCGGGTCATCGTCTTGTGGGATGGCCAAATCGTCGAAGAAGGCCCTCTCCAGGAACTGCTTCAGCGAGATTCGGTGTTTGCCAGCCTGCTTCGAGTCCAAACCCTGGAAGCCTACGATTCAGGTCGGGCGGCCATCTCTGAAGACCCGCCCGCCGCTTCCGGCGACGCCGGATGATGCCGAGACCGTAATTCCCCGAACACGTGCTGCCAAGACCGTCCCTGAGCGACCAAGAGGACCGTCAGGTGATACACCAGGTCCGCTACTTCCTGCACACATCGGTCGGGCCCTTCCTGAAGTGCCGCGACCAAGACTTCCAGGGCCTCTTCGCCGACCTTCCGGGCGACGTGTGGAAGCCCCGCTTGGAAAAGACGCGCCGTGTAAGAAACCGTCGGCTCCGCTCCCTGACGGTCCCGGACGACCCGCTCCAGCGCCCACAGCCACGTCGCCAAGACGCCGGACGGAACGGCGTCAAAGCAGGAGTCTGTCCCCGTATGGCAAACCGGACCCGTCGGAAGCGCTTCGTAGATCCAGGCGTCTTGGTCACAATCGGTCCGGAGACGAAGGACCCGGAGACCATGACCCGACGTTTCGCCCTTCCGCCAGAGACGACGGCGGCGACGAGAGAAAAAGTGCGCCCACCCGGTCTGGCGGGTCTGCTCCAGGGCTTCGACGTCGGCAAAGGCGACCATGAGGACCTCACCCGTGACCGCGTGTTGGACGACGACGGGCATGAGGGCCGTTTCCGTCATAGAGGACCTCCGGGAGAGAAGGGGTGTTCCCAGCGGACCGGAATTCCACACTGATTTAAGTAATTTTTTAACTCCCAAACTCGGAACTGAGCTCGGTGGAGACGAGACGCCAGGAGGACGGCATCGGCCCCGACGAGGCAGGCATCCCGTAAGTGCTCGGGCTGACCGGCGCCCCCCGAGGCGATGACGGGAATTTCCACAGCATTGATAATTTGCTTCAATAAATCCAAGTCGTATCCCAGTCCGGTTCCGTCCCGATGGATGGCCGTCACGAGGAGTTCTCCGGCTCCCAGCCGGGCGGCCGTTTGGGCCCACGTCCGGGCCTCCCAGGGGGTAGGCTTTCTCCCTGCATGGGTGTACACACGGTACCCCCCACCGGGTTCCAAATTCACGTCAATGGCCACGACGACGGCCTGACAGCCGTACCGGTCGGCCAAGTCGCGGATGAGCCGAGGATTCTCGACGGCCGCCGTATTGACGCTGACTTTGTCGGCCCCAGCCCGAAACAAGACGTCAGCGTCGGCCACACTGCGGATACCGCCCCCGACGGTGAAGGGAATGCGGAGGGCATCGGCCGTTCGCTCGACGACCCGGATGAGCGTCGCTCGGCCCTCCGTCGTCGCCGTGATGTCAAGGAAGACGACCTCGTCGGCGCCTTCGGCCTCGTAGCGTCGGGCCAGTTCGACAGGGTCGCCGGCCTTTTGAAGGTCCTCAAAGCGAACGCCCTTCACGACGACGCCCTGGTCGACGTCCAGACATGGGATCAGACGTCGGGCCAACATGGAAGACCTCATGATTCGAGCAATTGGGCAGTTCGACAAGTCGCTGATGGGCCGAAGGTCTGAAGAAGGCTCCGCTCGAAAGATTCCCCTCTCCCGGGGGGAGCGCTCAAGAGGCGATCTCGAAACCTTCTTGCCGACCTCCGTTCACCATGGCTGTCTGCTCGTCAAACCGGTTCATCGACCTAATCTACCGTCCTTCTGAACTGTCCCATGCCCGCACTGTCGATGCGGACTTGAACGATTCTTCAAAGAACAGTTCATATTTATTGAAGAAGTAGATTAAGTTTGTTGAAATCGATCCGGCCGTCTAGGAGGGCTCGGCCGACGATGATGCCCTGCAGGCTGTCGATACCCAGCGACGCTAAAGTCTTCAAGTCCTCCACCGACTCGACACCGCCGGCCCACCATATGGGCCGGTTGACCCGTTCAGTCCAGAAACGAACGCGTTCGGGGTCGATGCCCTGACAGGTCCCGTCCCGTTCCGTGTCCGTGATAAGAAATCCCCGGAAAGGGATCGGGGTCCATCGCTGAAGCCACGTATCGACTTCCCCGGGAGCCGCCTGCTGCCATCCCCGGACGACCCATCGGAGACCCCGTACGTCTAGGGCTACGAGGACCTGACCCTCCCAGAGGTCAGCGGCCTGTCGCAAGAAGGCCAGGTCGGCGGCCCGGGTCCCGAGGACGACGCGGTCGATACCCCAGGACCGGACCGTGCGTAGGACGTCGAGCGTCCGGAGACCGCCCCCGACCTGAATCCGGAGGCCGGTCTGTCGGCGGATCTCGGCGATCACCGGGCCATGCGTCCAACGGCCTGTCCGGGCGCCATCCAGGTCGACGATGTGGAGCCATCGAAAACCCAAGCTCTCTAAATGCCGAGCCCACTCGACCGGCGTCCACGGGTATCGCCGCACCCGCCGGAAGTCGCCCTGCGTCAGACGGACGACATGACCCTCCATGAGGTCCATGGCCGGAATGACTTCTAACATCCATCTCGCCTCCGTTCCAAGCCGGTCAGGGGCCTGCGTTCTTGGAGAAACTCAAACGGGGGATGTCCTAACCCTCTTCCAGCCAACGCCGGAGAAACGTCAGACCCCAAGACCCCGACTTCTCAGGATGGAATTGCACACCCACGACGTGACCCCGTCCTACGACCGAGGGAAATCGGATAGGGCCGTATTCGGTGAAGGCCCAAACGAGCTCCGGGTCGGCGGGTTCGGGGTAGTAGCTGTGGGCAAAGTAGGCATATCCCGACGGGAATCCTGTCAGCCAGACCGGACGCCGAACCTCGGGGACCCATTCGACCTGATTCCACCCCATATGAGGGACCCGCCGAACATTTCGGAAGCGGACGACCCGGCCCGGCCAGTGACCGAGACCCGGCTCATGACCCTCCTCGCTGGCTTCCCATAGCCACTGCATGCCCAGACAGATCCCGAGGACCGGTAGGCCTTCAGCTATCGACTGTTGAATGAATTCTTTCAGTCCTGTGGAATTCAGTCGGTGGCAGGCCCAGTCGAAAGCGCCGACGCCGGGAACGACCAGTCGGTCGAACCGAAAACCGGGCCTCGGCCGGTCTAGGACAGTGACCCGAGCCCCCAGGGCCATAAAGGCGGCCGTGAGGCTCCGGAGGTTTCCAGCTTGGTAGTCGACGATGACGACCGACGGGGATTCAGACGTCGCCCGTCGAGGTCGTGCATCCGTGGCTGGAACGACATTTCCATGCATCGCATCTCTCTCCGGGTCCGTCACCGGTCGTCCCGTCCCTATCCGCCCACCTGCCCATGGGTCTCACGTCCAAAGGACACCCTTGGTCGACGTCGGGCCCTCGCCGGACCGAGGCGTCAGGGCCTGAGCCAGGCATCGGCCCGTGGCCTTAAAGAAAGCCTCCATGACGTGGTGCCAGTGACCGGGCTGGAGGACTTGCAGGTGAAGCGTCATCCGAAGGGCCCGGGTCAGGCCGGCGTAGAATTCGGTGATCTCGTGGGTTGGGACCCTCTTCATGAACAGCCCGGCCCGGCCTGACAAGTCCATGGCGACCAGGACGAGGGCCTCGTCCATGGGGACGACCTGATGGGCAAAGCGAGTCACCGGACCAGCCGTCTGGAGGGCCTCCCGGAGGGCGTTGCCGAGGGCAATCCCTGTGTCTTCGACGAAATGGTGGTAGATCCCGTCCTGGCTGACGGTCTGGCACTGGAAGTCCCACTCCGCATAAAAGCTCAACGCGTGGAGAAAATGTGTAAACAGGGCATCCGGTGTCTGGATGTCGATCCGACCCTGACCGGGAAACTGGCCCTGAAGCCGGACATGGGTCTCACGAGACTGCCAGTCGACCTGAAATTTCAGCGGCATAGTAAGCCTCCAGGACGTCCAAGAATTGAGCATTGTCCTCGGGTCGCCCCACGCTGACCCGTGCGGCACCGGGGCCCACGACGTTTTCCAAATTCCGGATTTGGATACCGTACTCCGCCAAGCGCCGGACGAGGCCCTCGATGTGACGGGGTCCCTGAAAGAGGATGAAGTTAGCCTCCGAAGGCCACACCCGCAGACCCGGTAGGCGAGCCATCCGTACGAGCATGGCCTGGCGTTCCTGACGGACGGCGGCGACATACGTCTGGAAGGTCTCGGGTCTTTCTAAGACCCACAGGGCCGTGTACAGCGCCAGGCGATTGACGTTGAAGGGCAGGCGGCGGACTTCTAAGGGCTTCAGGATGGACCGGGGGACGGCCATAAAGCCCAGGCGCAGACCGGCCATGCAGAAGCTCTTCGAGAAACTCCGCAGGACAATCAGGCGGCCCTCCGGGTCGAACATGTCCGTCAACGATTCCCGGGCGAAGTCGGCATATGTTTCGTCGAGGACGATCCACGCCTGCCACCGGTCGAGCAAGTCTGCCAACTGAGCCCGCCCCAGCAAGCACATCCCGGACGGATTGTGGGGACGGTCGAGGAAAAGGAGTCGGTCCCGGGCCTCGAGCATGGCGTCCCAAGGGACCTCAAAGTCCGGGCCCAGGGGAATCTCGACGGCGTCCAGCTCCCAGCCCCGAGCGACCCCAGCGTAACCCGAAAAGGCAGGCCGCCAGAAGGCCACCCGGCGGTGCCACAACATCAGCAGGGCGATGGCCTCGTCGGCTCCATTCGTGAGGACGACAGATTCCGTCGGGATGCCCCAGTAAGCAGCGACCCCCGCTCGGACGAGGTCGTACAGGGCCTCGTCTGGATACAGATGCCATCGCTGGGCGGCGACCCAGGCCTTCGCCTCCGGCGGCAAGTCCCACGGATTTTCATTCAAGTGAAGTCGGACGACCAACCGCGACCTCCTCGTCTGCGGGAGTTTGGAAGAGACGAAGCCATCGGTAGACCTTGTCGGCCTCTATCTTAAAGCGGTGACGGCTCACGATAAGTCGAGCTGTCGTCTCGCCCAAGACGGCGACGACCCGCAGGCGGTGGGCCTGCAAGGTGCGGCCCGTCTGGCGCAGGTCGAAGATGGCGTCGGCCAGGCCGAGCGAGCAAGCGATCTCGACCGACCCCTGCATGGGGACCCACCGGACGTCCGGGACGCGGATACGACTCCGGGCGACGTTGGGATACTTCGTAGCGATACGGCCCCCAGCCAGGTCTTCCAGGCGCCGGATGGGACTCTCCTGGGGGACGGCCACGACGAACTGGGCCCGGCCGAAGCCGAAGTCTTTGAGGATCAAGACCCGTTGACCGCTTTCGAGGATTTGGTCGTAGCCGGTGATCCCCAGGTCGGCCGCCCCGAGGGCCACACATATGGGCACGTCAGCCGGCTTAAGCAAGACGACTTCGACGGACGCGTCCGGCAGGACCCCGATGAGCTGACGCTCCTCGACGATCTCCGCCGGGACCTGGAGGCCCACCTGGCGGAGGTAGGCCACGGACGGCTCAAGAAGCCGACCCTTCGAAAGGGCTAAGCGCATCATAGGGAAACTCCATCGCAAAGCCTATCCCGTAAGTAGACCCGATGACGTACTCCCCGCCCCGCAGGACTTCGTGAGGGAGAAAATCCACGAAACCCTCTAAGAGCCAACCCGTGTAGTAGGGAAACAGGGGACTCATCGTGAGGTCGATGACGACGTGAGGGGCAAAACGCTCGACCCAGGCGGCCAAGCGGGCCCGCTGTTCAGGCGTCCCGATGCCCCATCGCTCCATCCAGTGAAGAGTCTCGCCCCGCCCCCGGACGACCGTCGGGTCAACGGCCCTCTCGGCTAAATTCCAGGGTTCTGACGGAAGCTGGTCCTGAAGGGCCCGGTGAGCGACGTCCAGCGTGAACGTAGGCGACAGGACTTGCAGGCTCTGGACGGCGACTTCCAGGAGGGTCTCCCAGGCCCGGTCGTCCGGATCCAGGACCTCCAGGCCGACCTGCAGAAACTCTGCGATCGCCCCCCCTGGCCGGAGACGAAAGACCCGGTCGATATAGTACAAGAGGCGGGTACCCGCCCTTCGCTCGGTCAGGGCCATCTGGACCGTTATCTCGGGGCGCAGGACGAAGACACGACCCTGGCCGTCGATGACCTTGGGGGCCGATGACCAGAGAGCCCGGACGGGTCGGTCCAAGTCGTCCCAGGGAACTAAGAGGGGAAGATGCAGTTCACGAGCACCTCGGGCTTCGAACAGGGCTCGCCACTGCGTGAAGACAGCTCTCTAAGGGGATTTGGGACAACACCACTGCGCGCCTCACACCCTGTGGGGTTCGACGGGAATAGGTTCCTAAAGATAGGCGCCGGCATCCGAAAGTCAAGTCAGTCCCGGCGAGTCGGCGGAGGGGTAAGTTCGGCGCAAGCGGCGATGGCCCTCGGCCGGGTGCCGGGCCTGTCGGGGTAGATGGAAAGGCCGACCCTACCGACGCGGGACGATATTTACCTAAATTTCGACTTTTATTTACCTATTTTTTCTATCCTTATCCTTCCCTCCGAATATAGTTTGACACCCGGGGGCCGGGCGCCTATAATGGGAATGGGATGTTTTGGGAAAGAATGGGACGGCATGGAGAGGCCGCGGACCGACGTGTTTTTTCGGGGCGCCGGGTGGACTCAATTCGACAGCGCCGGCCGGATGGTCATCCCGACCAACTTCCGTAAACGCCTCTTAGAGCACTATGGCAGTCAGGTGTTCGTCACCCAGAGTTTCCTACTCGAGTTTCCCCACATTGTCATCTACCCTCTGCCCGTGTGGGAGACCATCGAGGCCGAAATCCGTCTCCAGACGGATATCGACCCGCCGCAAAAGATGGCCCTCATGTATCGCCTGAATACCCAGGGCATTGAGACAGAGCTGGACGATAAGGGCCGCATTCTAGTCCCGTCGGAACTGCGGGATTATGCCCGTTTGTCGTCCCGCGTCGTCTTAGTCGGGTACTTCAACACGATCCAGGTATGGAACCCGGACTTGCTGGAGGCCTTTCAGGCGCAGGTCCCCTGGACGCCCGAGCTGGTCCAGCGGATTCAGAAGATTTCGCTATAGGCAAAGGGGCAGGTCGGTAGATGAGTAAGGGGGTCTTTCATCATCCCGGGCCAGTCAGGCCGCGGGTCTGTCCCAGCCGGTCCGCGGAGGGTCGGGCCTGCGACCTAACGGTGACCGTCACCGGCGGTCCGCAGATAGGGGTTCACCCGTAAATTCTCCCGAGTGATCGGGTGACCCCAGGGTTGTTCCCAGCGGCCGACCTGTCTATCTGCCTGTCTCGGAAGGGAGCATGTTTTTGCATCAGCCGGTGCTACGGGAGAAGGTCGTTGCCTATCTGCATCCCGTCCTAAGCGAAGGCTCCGTCGTCATCGATGCCACCGTCGGTTCCGGCGGTCATGCCGAGGCCCTCCTCCGGGCCGGGGCCGACCGGCTGATCGCCGTCGACCGAGACCCCGAAGCCCTTCAGCGGGCTCGTCAGCGGCTCGCCGAGTGGGGCGACCGGGTCACTTACGTGCACGAAGACTTCCGAAACATTTTGAAGATTGCTCTGTCGTACGCACCTCTGGGCCTCGTCGACGCTGTCCTGGTCGACTTAGGGGTCAGCATGGACCAATTGAAAGACCCGAGTCGGGGTTTCAGCTTCGAGCAGGAAGG
>JANXAA010000110.1 GCA_025061865.1 Acidobacteriota bacterium
GAGCCGCTCGATTCGGTCGTACGCCCCTGTCGGCCACCGGCATACGGCCGAAGTCCAGATGGCCCTGAACTTGACGGCCGTGCATCTGTCAATGACGGCCGTCGAGACTGTCCGGGGCGTCCTGGCGACCTGTCACGTCTTTTCGAAGCAACCTATCACAGAGCGGGACTTGTGGCGGGTCTATCGAGAGACCTATACCGGTGAGCCCTTCGTGCGCATCGTCCATGAGCGTACGGGCCTGTACCGGCATCCGGACCCCAAGGTCCTCATCGGGAGCAACTATGCCGACGTGGGATGGGCGTTCGACGAACAGACGGGCCGCATCGTAGCCTTCGGGGCCATCGACAACCTGACGAAGGGGGCTGCCGGGAACGCCGTTCAGTGCCTCAACCTCCTGTGCGGGTTTGATGAACGGACGGGCCTCGACGCCCCGGGCCTGTATCCAGTGTAGGCGATCCAGTAGTCGGCAGATAGGCAGATGGGCAGGTAGTAACAAGCGGGAAAATGGGAAAGGAGGAATGTGCAGGCCTCTGGCCAGCGGGAGTGGAGATGACCTCCTTACAGGTTATCCATTTCCCTACCTGCCGCCTGCTTGTCTATCGGACCTGTCCACCTGCCGAAGGGCCGAATTACCCAACTCCCGATTCAGGAGCTTTCGCCTATGGACGTCGTCAAGGTCGGAGGTTCAGCGGGCCTGGATCTGGAAGCCATCGCCGACGACGTGGCGAGCCTCTGGCGAGAGGGTCGCCGGATGGTCCTCGTCCACGGAGGATCCGACGAGACCAACCGCTTGGCCGAGCGGCTTGGGCAAACGCCCCGCTTCGTGACATCCGAGTCGGGCTACGTGAGCCGTTTCACGGACCGGCCCATGCTGGAGGTCTTCCTGATGGCGACGGCCTTGATCAACCGCCGGTGGGTCGAAGCCCTGCAGGGACGGGGCGTGAACGCCCTGGGCCTCTCGGGCCTGGACGGTCGCCTCGTCGAGGGCCGACGGAAAGACGTCCTGCGGGTCGTTGAGGCCGGGCGGGCCCGGGTCTTACGGGGCGACTGGACCGGTATCCCGGAACGGGTCGACAGACGCCTCCTGGGGTTTTTGATAGAATCCGGTTATCTGCCTGTAATTGCCCCGGTGGCCGTTAGCCCCAAAGGGGAGGCGTTGAACGTGGACGGGGACCGCCTGGCCGCCGCCGTCGCCGGGACATTTCAGGCCGCGACGCTTGTCATCCTCACGAACGTGCCTGGTATACTGCGACGGTATCCCGACGAGGCGAGTCTCATCGGTCGAGTGACCCGCTCCGAGCTGGATGAACTTCGGTCTCTGGTTCAGGGCGGGATGCGCAAAAAGCTCCTGGCCGCCGCCGCGGCCCTGGACGCCGGTGTCGGCCGAGTCGTCATCGCCGACGGCCGGCGGTCGTTGCCCCTGCGGACCGCCCTCGCCGGCGAGGGGACGATCATCGAGGAATAGGTCAATTCAGCCGATCGGCAGATAGGCATGATTCCAGGAGTAACCCCCGGAGAGGCGAACCCTTGGGTCGCCTTCCTATGACCGCCGTCATTGCCGGCCGTGTTCCGACGGGAAGGCTCCCAGGGCCGGCAGGCTCAGCATAGGGATGACTGCATGACGCCGGGCATTTGAACTTCGGGCATTTGAACTTTATCTCTATTTCCTCCTTCCCGACTGCCCATTTACCGAACCGCTGAACTCCGACCTGCGGAGACGACCATGACGGAAGCGAGCGTGACGTCCATAGAAGCGACTGACATTGAAGCTCGCCATGGCATCGGAGTCTTCGCCCTCCGAGGCATCACGTTGGTCCGGGGGGAGGGTGCCGTCGTGTGGGACGACCGGAACCGGGCCTATATCGATTGCACGTCGGCCCACGGAGTCGCCATCTTGGGCCACAGCCATCCGGCCGTCGTGGCGGCTATCCGTGAACAGTCGGGCCGTCTTATGAATTGCACAGGCATCTTTGCTAACGACCAACGGGCGGCCCTTATGCAGGAACTGGCAGCCGTCTTGCCGAACGGGATGGATCGCTTCTTTTTCTGTAACTCGGGGACCGAAGCCGTCGAGGCGGCCCTAAAGATCGCTCGAGTCGTGACGGGCCGCCGAGGCGTCGTCGCCGCCAAGGGCGGGTTTCATGGCCGCACGATGGGCGCCCTGAGTGCAACCTGGGAGCCTCGCTATCGGAAGCCCTTCGAACCCCTCGTCCGGGGGTTCCGGCACGTCCCCTACAACGACCCGGCAGCCCTGGACCGGGCCCTGACCGACCACGTGGGGGCCGTCCTCCTTGAGGTCATCCAGGGGGAAGGCGGTGTGCGGCTGGGTGCCCCGACCTATCTGCAGACGGCTCAGGCCCTGTGCCAAGACCGGGGGGCCCTATTCATCTTGGACGAGGTCCAGACGGGATTCGGCCGGACGGGCCGCATGTTCGCCTTGGAACATTACGGCCTGGCGCCGGACATTCTGTGCTTAGGCAAGGGGATCGCCGGGGGATTTCCGATGGGAGCCGTCGTCCTGGGGCCCCGAGTTCAAAACCTGGCCGTCGGCCAGCACGGCTCGACCTTTGGTGGCAATCCCCTGGCCTGTGCGGCGGCCCGGGCAGCCCTGCGCATCCTTCAGGCGGAAGGCCTGCCCCGGCAGGCGGCTGAAAAAGGGGCTTACTTATTGGAGCGGCTACGAGACCTGCAAAAGCGCAAGCGCCTGATCCGGGAAGTGCGGGGTCTCGGACTGATGGTTGGGGTCGAGCTCCGAGTTAAGGTAGCGCCCTTCCTGCAAGCCTTGCAGGAAGCAAGTGTACTGGCGATCAACGCCGGGCCGACGGTCCTACGACTTCTGCCGCCATTGGTCATCAGCTACGAACAGCTCGATCAAGTCGTCGCCGCTTTAGACGCAGTCCTAACATGATCGACCCTTCGGCAGGCGGGCAGGTCCGCAGAGGGGTGGATAGTAAGAAGCGGAAAATGGGAGAGAGGAGGGTACGGGCCTTCAGCCGGTGGGAGAGGGAAAGAGATGCGGCTTCGCATCGGACCTTACCGGGCATGGCGGTGCCTCTACAGGGGACCCTCCGTGGAGATGACTCCCCAGGGCTCTCGGATTTTCCCTACCTGCCTATCAGCTGATCGCCCGACCTGCTCAAATGCCGAATGCCTGAGCCATGACCGATTCTGAAGCCTTGCAACTCTTAGAGTCAATGCTTCGGATTCCCAGTCCCTCAGGACAGGAGGCTGAACTGGCTGACTTCCTCGTCCGTCGGATGACGGATTGCGGGTTCCGGGCTTGTATTGACGAGGTCGGCAACGCCGTCGGGGAAGTCGGAGAGGGCCCAACGACCATTGTCTTGCTTGGTCATATGGACACGGTACCTGGCGAGATCCCTGTCCGCTATGAGGGGAACTGCTTATATGGACGGGGCGCCGTCGATGCGAAGGGTCCCCTGGCGGCCTTCATCGCCGCGGCGGCCCGCTTGGCTCGTCGTAGCGATTTTCTCTGTCGGCTGGTCGTCATCGGCTGTGTCGAGGAAGAAGTACCATCTTCCCGAGGAGCCTTCTTTGTGCGGGACCGATATCGGCCTGACTTTTGCGTCGTCGGGGAGCCCAGCGGCTGGGACGGTCTTACGATCGGCTATAAGGGCTCCCTCCAAGTCGTCATTCGTATCGAAGGTCCCGCGAGCCATAGCGCGCATGAGCGAGTGCCGGTGGCCGAGCAAGCCTGCGAGGCTTGGGTCCGCATCCGGTCCAGCGCCGAAACTTTCAATGTCCATCGATCTCGGGCTTTCGAGCGTCTTCGACCCGCCTTGACAGGTCTCCGGAGCGGTGGGGACGGCCTCATGGAGTGGGCCGAGCTGGACATACACTTGCGTCTCCCGCCAGACTTGCCGCCAGCGTCTGCCGAGGCGTGGCTCCGAGAGCAAGTCGGGGAGGGCCGGGTGACCGTCCGGGGCGCTGTCCCAGCGTGGGTCGGTTCCCGTACGACGCCCCTTCACCGGGCCTTCGCCCGAGCCATCCGGCGGGCTGGCGGGACACCTCGGTATCTGCTGAAGACCGGGACGTCGGACCTGAACGTCGTCGCCCCGGCGTGGCAGTGCCCGGCCCTCGCCTATGGCCCCGGCGACGCCGCCTTAGACCACACGCCAGAGGAGCACATCGTCGTCCCAGAGTTCTGGCGAAGCCTTCGCGTCTTAGAAGAGGCTCTTTGGGAAATCGGCGACGTGCGAAGAGCATAAAGCAAAGGGCCGAAGGACGCAGGGCATGAAGCACTCTTTGACTGAGACCCGGGGGGCCAGCCCCTTTCTCACAAAGTCACGTACTGGAACCAGTTCGTCTGGCCTGGCTTGGCCAGGGGGACGCCGCCCGTGATGACGACGGGTGTCCCAGCCGGGAGGCCCGCTTCGGCCCGGGCCTTGGCTTTCATTTCCTCGACGAGGGTATCCAGGTTATCGTGGGGATGGACGGAAAACGTCCGCACGCCCCGCACGAGGCTCAAGAGCCGACGCGTCCGTTCGTTCGGCGTGAAGGCCAAGATCGGCTGACGCGGCCGGTAGCTGGCGATGATCCGAACGGTCGAGCCCGACCAGGTCGGGACCAGGATGGCCTGCACGTCCAACCGATGAGCCAGTTCGTAAACGGCGTAACACACGGCGTGCTGATGGGCCGGTAGGACGTCGTCTCGCCGGTAGGACGCCAGAGGCCGCACGGTCCGCTCGTAGGCTTCGACTCGTTCGATGACCCGTCGGAGCGTGCGCACGGCCTCGACAGGATATTTCCCCCGGGCCGTCTCGTCCGATAGCATGATGGCGTCCGTCCCGTCCAAGATGGCGTTCGTAATGTCGGTCACCTCCGCCCGCGTAGGGGCCGGTTGTTCGATCATCGACGTAAGGACCTGGGTCGCCGTGATGACGGGGACGGCCCGACGGCGGGCCTGCCGAATGATTTCCTTTTGGTGAATCCCGATCTCCTCCAAGGGGAGTTCGACGCCCAGGTCCCCACGGGCGACCATGATAGCGTCCGCCTCGGTCAGGATGGACTCCAGATTTTGAAGCGCTTGAGGCTTTTCGAGCTTGGCGATGACCGGGAGTTCCGCCCCAAGGGCATGCAAAAGACGCCGGACTGCCCGGAGGTCCTCCGCCGCTCGGACAAACGAGAGAGATATTACGTCGACCCCGGCCTCGACGCCCCAGGCCAAGTCCGTCCGGTCCTTGTCCGTCAGCGCCGGCCGGCCCGTCGGGACGTCCGGCAAGTTGACGCCCTTGCGACTGAAGAGGTACCCACCATGAATCACTCGAGTGATGACGTGGCGGCCCCGGACAGCTTCGACGAGCGTCGTGATCATCCCATCTGCCATCAGGATACGGTGACCGGGTCGGACCTCGACCGGGAGGGCGTCATACAGGACCGGAACTTCACCAGGATGGCAGGTCGAACCTGGCACGAGGACGACCTCTGCCCCGCTTTGCAGATGAAGGGGTTCCTCTTCCAGAGAACCGACCCGAATCTTGGGACCCGCCAGGTCCAGCAAGATCGCGACGGACACGCCCAACCGCTGGGACGCTTCGCGAACCGTGTGCACGACGCTGGCATGGGTGTCGGGGGTCCCGTGAGCCGCATTGATCCGTACGATTTGAACGCCCTCGGCCAAGATATCGTCCCACCGGCCCGTACAGGCCGGCCCGGCTGTCACGACGATCTGGGTCATGCGGGTCGAGACGGCCTCGATTGAAGCAAAACGATACGCCATCCTAATGCCTCGTTGGAGTCACACGGCTCTTAGGGGATTATAGGCCGACGCCCAGCGATCGCCTAACTTAGGAGACCCTCCTGGAGGAGGTAACCCACCGGCCTCCTATGTGTATGGATTCCGTACTGTTCTGCGGCCTGCGGCTACATCCTGCGCATGTCGGGCGTCTTCTTATGGTTGGGCCTCCGGACGGGGAATCTCAGGATTTACCAGGTCAGACAGGGGCGGAGTCAGGAGTGGCACGACAATTGTATCCCCATGCCGACCCATCTTCCTACAAGAGGCGTATCTATACGCCGCAGAGTGTCCCCGAAAGAGCGTTGGCCTTGAACCTTTAGGCGCGTGACGAACTCATTCTCTCTGAACGAGGTTATCGATGCGGTGGACCTCCTGGACGGGTGTAGGTTTGGGCCTGCTGGCCCTGGGGGCTCAGGTCGTCTGGGCAGCCGAGACGCCGACAATCGGGCTCGGTGCTCAGGGTGCCTGGACTCGACCCAAGGACGCGGACCATGCACTGGGCTACGTGGGTGCCCATCTCCGACTCCGGCCGCTGGCGTGGTTGGGCCTGGAAGGAGCCCTGGACTATCGGAAGGAGTCTTACGCGGATGGGTCTATCACCGTGCGGGACGTGCCGGTGACGGCATCGGTCCTGGTCTTTGTCATTCCTCGGGGACCGTTCAATCCCTACCTCATGGGCGGGACTGGGGTCCATTTCACCCGTACGGAAGCTGGGACAGTTTCTACCTCCGATGCTTTCATGGGCTACCACGTGGGTGCCGGCCTTCAGGTGGTCCTTGGCGATGTGGCCCTTTTTGGAGAATACCGCTATATGGGCGTAAAGATTCATGCAGCCGTGGGGCCCCATGCGTCCCGCCTGTCCTTGGACGCCAGTGGGTCCAACTTGCGGGTGGGCCTGACTTTCTGGTTCTGAGCCGTCGCCGTTGTTCCGGTGCTTTCGGGGCAGAGGGGTCTTAACACGGGACGAAACGTCGACGCGAGGGCTGGCGTTCAAGGGGAAGCGCTGCCACGACGGGCGACGATCGAAAGATCCGTCAGTCGTCGATCAAGACCGAGCCTTGCGGACGAGGGGAACGCGACCATGCAGTGGAAACGATTTGGGGTTTGGAGCGTTGGGCTCCTGATGGGCATGGGGCTCTTCACCTGGATTTCAGAGGCGTGGGCCCAAACGATGGGTGGCTTCCGGGTCGGCATTTACGCCGATCGGGAGGACGCCTTCCTGGGTGGGGAAATCGTGACGCCCGTGGCCGAGCGGGTCTACGTCAATCCGAACGTTGAGCTGGTGCTGGTCGAGCGGTCGACCTTCCTGACGTTCAATATGGACTTTTACTATGACATCCCTGTCCGAGCGCCC
>JANXAA010000111.1 GCA_025061865.1 Acidobacteriota bacterium
CCTCCCGGTGGCCGTCCTGATGGGCTTCATCGCCATGTACTATTTGAACATCTCGGCCAACGTGATGTCTCTGGGCGGGATCGCCATCGCCATCGGGGCGATGGTCGATTCCGCCATCGTGATGGTCGAGCAGGCTCACAAACGGCTCGAGGAGTGGGAGCGCCGGGGCCGGCCCGAGCGGCGGGCGGCCGTCATCGTCCGGGCGGCTCAGGAAGTCGGGCCCAGCCTATTCTTCACGCTTCTGGTCATCACGGTCAGCTTTCTACCGATTTTCACGTTGGAAGCCCAGGAGGGCCGTCTCTTCAAGCCCCTGGCCTATACGAAGACGTTTTCGATGCTGTTCGCCGCCTTCGTGGCCATCACCCTGACGCCAGTCATGATGGTCGCCTTCATCCGGGGGAAGGCCTGGCCCGAAGCACGAAATCCCGTCAGCCGACTCCTTCATCGGGTGTACGAGCCGACCCTGCGATTCTGCCTGCGGCACCGATGGGCTGTCCTGGCCATCGCCCTCGCCCTGATGGTCTCGGCCGTCTGGGCTTTCCACCAGTTGGGCGAGGAGTTCATGCCGCCCCTGTGGGAGGAGGCGTACCTCTACATGCCCGTGACTGTCCCGGGCGCCTCTATAACGACGGTCACCCAGCTCCTGCAGGTAACGGACCGGATCATCCGGCAGTTCCCCGAGGTCGCTCTCGTCTTCGGCAAGGCCGGCCGGGCCGAGACGGCGACTGACCCGGCACCCCTGGAGATGTTCGAGACGACGATCCTCCTGAAGCCTCCGTCCCAGTGGCGACCCGGCATGACACCCGAGAAACTCCAGCAGGCCCTCAATGACGCCCTCCAGGTCCCCGGTCTGAGCAACATCTGGACGATGCCGATTCGGAACCGCATCGACATGCTGACGACGGGCATCCGGACGCCCATCGGCATTAAGGTCTTCGGGACCGACCTGAACGAGATCGAGCGCATCGGACGGGAAATCGAGACCGTCCTGCGCCAGGTCCCGGGGACCCGTAACGTGTTCGCTGAACGGGTCGGACAAGGCTACTACCTGGACCTCGTCGTGAACCGAGCCGAGGCCGCCCGATACGGGTTGAACGTCGCTGACGTCCAGAACGTCTTCCAAGCGGCCGTCGGAGGGATGCACGTCACGACGACCCTCGAGGGCCGAGAACGGTATCCCGTCCTGGTCCGATACGTCCGGGACCTACGGGACGATATCGAAAAGCTTAAGCGCGTCCTCATCGATACACCCACGGGAGCCCAGATCCCCCTGTCGGCTGTCGCCGAGCTTCGATGGGCCGTCGGGCCGTCCATGATCAAGAGCGAGGAGGGCTACCTCGTCGGCTACGTGTTCGTCGACATGACGGGTCGGGACGTCGGGGGTTACGTCGATGAGGCTAAACAAGTCGTTCAGCAGAAGGTGAAGCTCCCGCCGGGCTACCACCTTGAGTGGTCTGGCCAGTATGAGTCCATGACTCGGGTCTGGCGGCGGCTTCGGCTCGTCGTCCCCCTGACGCTGTTCATCGTCGTCCTGCTCCTGTACCTGAACACGCGGTCGGCCGTCGAGACGGCTATCGTCTTGCTGGCCGTGCCGTTCTCGCTGATCGGCGCCTTCTGGCTGTTGTATATCCTGAATTACAACTTGTCGGTCGCCGTCTGGGTAGGGATCATCGCCCTGCTGGGGCTAGATGCCGAGACGGGTGTCGTCATGTTGCTGTACCTAACCCTGAGCTACCGTCACTGGCGAACCGAGGGTCGAATCCGGAGCCTGCACGACTTCGTCGAGTGCATCATCGAAGGCGCCGTCCAGCGAGTCCGGCCCAAGATGATGACCGTCGGGACCGTCCTAGCCGGTCTGACGCCTATGCTTTTGGCCAGCGGCATCGGGGCCGACGTATGGCGGCGGATGGCGGCCCCGATGGTCGGGGGCGTCGTGTCGTCTCTGCTGATGGAACTACTGGTCTACCCCATCTTATTCTATATGTGGAAGCGGTCCACGGAACTGAAGGCGTTAACGTGAACCGAAATACGAAGATAAACGATGCGGGCTAAACGATTTTATGAAGACCTGATCGAGGCCCGACGGCCGCGATTCGATGTCCGCCGGATGGCCCTGTTCCCGCTGGTCCTCGGATTACACGTCCTGCTGGGGGGGCTCCTGGTACTGGCCTCAGCGTGGTCAGTCCATTATATCGACGAACCGCCCGTCCCAGCCCTGCTGGTCGGAGGGACCGGCTCGTGGGGTCCGCCGCCCCCGCCGCCGCCCCCGCCACCGCCGGGTCGTCGAGCCGGACTACCCTCGTCAGAGGCTCGACCCCGACGAGCCGAGTCGCCTCCATTGGAGGTTGCCCCTATTACCATCCCAGCGTTCACCCCCGAAGTGGCCATTCCCTCCAGTGCCAGTGAAGGTTCGGAAACAGGCGACGAACTAGCTAGCGCTTTTGGGGGGGACCCCGTCTGGGGCGTCGAGGGTGGCGTCGAAGGTGGCGTGCCTGGGGGCGTCCCGGGCGGGGTCCCGGGGGGCGTACCCGGCGGGGTTCTGGGGGGAATCCCAGGTCTTGGCGGGGTCCACGTCGGGCCCGGCGAGGGCGACCCACCTGTCGCCCTCTCGAAGGTCCCGTGTGCCTATCCCTCGGAAGCCCGCCGCAACCGGATCGAGGGCGTCGTCATTCTCCTCCTGGTCGTCCGACGAGACGGCACGGTCGGCCCGATCCGGGTCGTCCGGTCCGTCGATCGACTCCTTGACCAGGCGGCCATTGATTGTGTCCGCCAGTGGCGATTTAAGCCCGGGACCCTCCGGGGTCAGCCCGTCGACGCCCTGTTCAGCCTCACGATTGCCTACTCGATTCAAGGCGGGGGTTCTTAGGGGCGCAGGCGTTCTCGCCTGCAAAACACAGGCCTCGAGCTCGTCGCCTGGGACGGGGACCTTAGAGAGCCTTACTCTTTCAGCGTCCGGTCGAAGAAAGCGAAAATCCGGTTCCACGCATCGACGGTCGCCCGCTCGCGCGGTGTGAGGTCCCGACCGACGACGGCGATGTTTCTCGGGACACCCGTCATGAAGGCATGGCCGACGCCGGGATAGACGTGAATTTCCGCCTTCTTGCCCAATCGCTGGAGGAGGCCCTCAAACTTCTGGACCTCGGCCGGCGGAATCCCCCGGTCCTGCTCCGCAAAGATGCCGAGGAGTTCGGCCGTAAGGCCTCGCAAGCGGTCTTCATCGAAGACGAGCCGCCCATAATTAACGTTGACGGCTCGAATCCGGCTGTCGGCCAAGGCCAGCCGCAGGGCATACCCCCCGCCCATACACCAGCCGGTCACGCCGATGCGGTCTTTCCGGACGTCGGGCCGACTCCGGAGATAGTCGACGGCGGCCTCGAGGTCCTGGAGAGCCCGGACCTCCGGCAAGCCCCGGGAGAGCTCCCGGGCCTCGGTCGGGTCCTGGGTGACCCGCCCCCGATAGAGGTCTACAGCCAGGGCGATGTAACCCCGACGAGCGAACTCGTCGGCATTCTCCCGGACCCACTCGTTGAGGCCCCACCACTCGTGAATCAAGATGACAGCCGGGAAAGAGCCGTCTCCTTCGGGCCGGGCGAGATATGCCGAGACAGTATCCGGGCCACTCGGGTAGCGCACGATCTCACCGGCCTCGGCCGAGGCGCCCCCAAGGCCCCCCAGGATACCGCCGATCAGAAGCCACCTTCCTACGCCTATCATCATAGGCGTCCCTCTCAGGAAAAGTGCGGGATATAGGATGCAGGATACAAGATGCAGGATGCAAGATGAGGTTCTTGGGTTCAGGACACTGAACACCGGCAGTCATGTCGGTGGCGTCTGCCCTATCTGCCTGACCTGCCTGATTGCCCCATTCCCGAGCGGTCTCTATCCTTAAAGCCGGAGAGGGGATAATGCACCGACGTATCTACCTGGACTACAACGCCACGACGCCCCTCTTGCCTGAAGTCTTGGAGGCGATGCGCCCGTTCCTAGGGGACCGCTTCGGCAATGCCTCGAGCGTCCACTGGGAGGGCCAGGTCGCTAAGCAGGCCGTCGACGAGGCCCGGGAGGCCGTGGCGGCCTTGCTGGGCGTCGAGCCCCGGGAGGTCGTCTTCACGTCTGGCGGGACGGAAGCCGATAATTTGGCCGTCCAGGGCATTGCCCGTCAGTACGCTCGCCGGGGTCGTCACATTCTCGTTTCGGCCATCGAGCATCCGGCTGTTCTCGAGGCGGCTAAGGCCCTGCGCCATGAGGGCTTTCGCGTCGAGCTGATCCCTGTGACGGCCGATGGCGTCGTCGACCTTGATCGCTTCCAAGAGATGCTTCGACCCGACACAGTCCTCGTCTCCGTCATGGCGGCCAACAACGAAACGGGTGTCATCCAGCCTGTCGAGGCCATCGGGGGCCTTTGCCGGGAGCGGGAGATTTTCTTCCACGTGGACGCCGTGCAGGCCATCGGAAAGCTTTCGGTCGAGCCCCGCCGGTGGGGCTGTGACCTGCTGAGTCTGTCGGCTCATAAGATTTATGGCCCAAAGGGCGTCGGGGCCTTGTATGTCCGGCAGGGCGTGGACTTAACGCCTATCCTTTACGGAGGCTTCCAGGAGCGGGGTCGCCGGTCGGGGACCGAGAACGTGCCGGGTATCGTGGGTTTAGGAGTGGCTTGTCGGTATGTGGCCGAACGAGGGGTGGCCGAAGCCGAGCGGCTGGCGAAGCTTCGGGACCACCTCGAGGGCGAGCTCCGTCAGGCGTTCCCTGACGTGTGGATCCACGGCCAACGCGTACCCCGGGTCCCCAACACGAGTATGTTCAGTTTCCCGGGGGCCGACGGCGAGGCCCTGATGATACGGCTCGACTTGGAAGGCTTTGCCGTCTCGACGGGGAGCGCTTGCTCGAGCGGGCGTCTTGAGCCGAGCCATGTCCTCCAGGCGATGGGTGTACCCCCCGAGGTCGTGCAGGGCTCCCTCCGGGTCAGCCTTGGACGGGACACGACGTGGGATGACTTGGCGGCCTTGCTGAGAGCGCTCCGACAGGTCCGAGCCGTATAAGATGCCCCTTCCAGAGCCCGCTCCCTCTAGCGGAGTCCTTAGGACACGGGATGAGGGTCCCGGGTACCAGGTTTCCGGGAAACGGGAGCCCCATTCTATGCACTGAGGCCTTTAGAAGTCAGGGACTTGCGGGTCTGAAGTTAGCTATATGCAGAAGTCCTGCTCCCCCAAGCTTCTGATTTCTAAGGCTTAAAACCTCCTGCCGGAAGACTCAGGACCTGGGAACCGGGACCCTGAAAGGGAGGGATGAGGGATGGACTACCGAACTGTCGTCATCGGAGGCGGGCCCGGCGGATACGTGGCTGCCATCCGTCTGGGCCAGTTGAAGCAGAAGACCCTCCTGGTCGAGCGGGACCGAGTCGGCGGTGTATGCCTCCAACGAGGGTGCATCCCTTCGAAGGCCCTCATTCAGGCGGCCAAGACGTATCACACGATCCTGCACCAAGCGCCCCGGTACGGCATCCATGCGGTCGACGTGATGGTCCGGTGGGCCGAGACGGTTCAATGGAAGCGGCAGGTCGTCGATCGGCTGACGCGGGGGATCCATCAGCTTCTGAAGGGGAGTGGTGTCGAATACGTTCAGGGCGAGGCGACATTGGTCGGGCCCCACCAGGTGCGGATCCAGACGGCCGACGGCGTCCGGGACGTCACGGCCGAAACGGTCGTCATCGCCACGGGATCCGAGCCCGTGGGGCTTCCGGGTTTTGAATTCGACGGCGAGCACATCATCAGTTCGACGGAGGCCCTCGAACTGGAAACGGTCCCGGGGCGTCTGGCCGTCATCGGCGGTGGTTACATCGGCCTTGAGCTGGGGATGGCCTATGCGATGGTCGGAAGTCAGGTGACCATCGTCGAGATCATGGACCAGCTTTTACCGGGGACATCACCCGACCTGGTGAAGGTCGTCGAGCGCCGGCTTCGTCGCTTGAACGTCCAAACATTGACCTCGGCCCGCGCGAAGGACATCGAGCGGACAGGCGACGCGTGGAGTCTGGTCGTCGAATCCCAGGGGCAGACTCAGAAGATTCCCTTCGACCGGCTCCTGGTCACCGTGGGCCGGAAGCCTCTGGGTTATCATCTGGGTCTGGAGACCCTCGGAGTCCAGCGGGACGAGAAGGGGTACGTCCGGGTCGACGACCGACGCCGGACGACGGTCCCCCACATCTTCGCCATCGGGGACGTGGCCGGGGCGCCCCTCCTGGCGCATAAGGCCTCCCACGAGGGCGAGGTCGTCGCTGAGGTCATCGCCGGCCGTCCGGTGGCCGTCGATTACAAGGCCGTCCCGGCCGTCATCTTCACGGACCCCGAGATTGCGACCGTCGGTCTCACAGAGGTCCAAGCGCAGGCCCAAGGTGTCTCGTATCGCGTCGGTCGGTTTCCCTTTGCCGCCCTGGGGCGGGCCCAGATTTTGCAAGAGACGGACGGCTTCGTGAAGGTCATCGCCGAGGCGGGTACGGGCCTCGTCCTAGGCGTCGAGATCGTCGGACCGGAGGCCTCGACGTTAATCGCTGAGGCGGCCCTGGCCGTCGAGATGGGAGCTCACGTCGAGGACATCGCCTTGACGGTCCATGCCCACCCGACCCTACCGGAGGCTCTGATGGAGGCCGCTAAGGCCGTCTTCGGTCAGGCGATTCATGTATTGCAGTAATCAGGCATTCGGCCATTTAGGAACTCGGCAGTCTGACAAGAGGTAAAGCGCAAAGAGACAGGCCTCAAGTGGACCTCTGCTTTCATGCCTATTGCCCCATGATCTTGGCTCTGCGCTTTACCTGCTTGCCTGTCCGCCGAGCTGCCCGGTCCCCGAGGTCAGTCGTATGCGTGTCCTGGTCATCGGCGGTGGTGTTATCGGAATGGCCATCGCTTACGAAGCCCGTCGGCAAGGGTGGACCGTCACGCTGGTCGAGCGGAATCAATGCGGCCAGGCGACGTCTCGGACGGCGGCGGGCATGCTCGTCCCGGTCACTGAGGCCCAGTTTGGCGAAGAGGAGATATAC
>JANXAA010000112.1 GCA_025061865.1 Acidobacteriota bacterium
GGCCTCGGAATGCCTGTCCTGAGATGGAGTAGACGGACCTGCGAGATGGGTCCGTGGTCGGGGGGCCTTTCGTATGGAAGCTTGGTTTGGACCTGAGGGGCGCCTCCGTGAAAGCCTGTCGGAGTTCGAGTTCCGGCCGGGTCAGCTCCAGATGGCTCAGGCTGTGGCTCAGGGCCTGGCTGAAGGCCGATGGGTCATCGTCGAGGCCGGGACAGGTATCGGTAAGACCCTGGCTTACCTGGTCCCGGCTGTCGTCGGGTCACATCCCCTTCTCGTAGCGACGGGCACGATCGCCCTTCAGGAACAGCTCGCCCGAAAGGACATCCCCCTGCTGGCCCGTTGTGGCTTGCGAGTCTCAGCCGCCGTCCTGAAGGGTCGGTCTCATTACCTGTGTCTCTGGAAATGGAACCGTTGGCGGCGGGCCCCGCCCCTGGTTTTAGATGCCTCTCTCGCCCACCGACTGGAGGCCTGGGTCCGGCAGACGTCGACTGGCGACCCAGCTGAATTCGACGGCCTCCCCGAAGACCATCCCCTCTGGACGGAACTGACGGCCGACGCCCAGACCTGCATGGGCTCTCGATGCGCCTTCTTCCGGGACTGCTATCTTTACGAAGCTCGGCGGCAAGCCGAACGGGCCCAGGTCGTGATTGTCAACCATCACCTCCTCTTGGCCGACGCCCGTGTCCGGACCCATCGGGACCGCCGTCTGCTCCCAGACGTTCCCCACTTGGTCATCGATGAAGCCCACATGCTGGAAGAGACGGCCGTCTCTACCCTGACCCTCACGTTGAGTTTCGTTGACTTTTATAGGCTTCTGCAAGAACTCGACACATCTATTCAGGTCAGCGAACGGATGCCTGACGCCTCCTTGCGCCAGTGGCAGGCCTACCAGAATCGAATCCGCACGGAGGCCTTGGCCCTGTTTGGCCGTGAGGCCAATGGTGGATCGCAAATGGCGGATCGCGAGCAGGCGAACAGTGAACGGCGACCCGACTCGCTGATGTGCCATTCGCCATTCGCCCCTACACGAGTCCCCTGGTCTGAGTTTTGCCGTTTACACACCGGTTTGGACCGGCACCTGATAAATCTAAAGACAGCACTCCAAGGCCTGATCACGTGGGTCCAGGTCCTGCCCTTGCCCGAGGAAGAAAGGGACCAGTTCAGCCTATGGGCCTCGGAGCTGGCGACCTTGTGCGACGTCTTTGCCGAGAACGTCGGAGACGACCTTGTCCGGTATGCCGAGCTGTCAGGAGCGACGTCTTACCGGGTGAATGCGCCCCGATGGACCTTGTGTGCGGCGCCCTTGCAGGTCGGTCCCCTCCTGGCCGAATGGCTCTGGCCCCGCTTTCGCTCGGTGGTCCTTACGTCGGCCACCCTGACGTATCGGGGGCGTTTTGATTTCTTAGCAGAGCGCCTGGGCCTCGCGGTAGAAGACCGGAGGCTGGAGACTGGAGACGGGCCTTCTGTCTCTGGTCCCTCGCTGGTATCCCTTTCGATTCCGTCCCCCTTCCAATGGCGTCAACAGACCTGCCTATGGATTCCCTCGGACATGCCGGATCCCCGGGACCCGGCCTTTGTCCCTGAACTTCAACGCCGGGTCGAGGCTCTCGTCCGCTTGGTCGGTGGGAGCACCCTGGTCCTCTGCACGAGTGTGCAAAACATGCAGACTGTCGCCGCCTACTTGGAAGAGCGGGTCCCCTGGACGGTCTACCAGCAGGGCCGTTTGCCCCGACGGCTCTTGATGGAACGCTTTCAAGCCGATGTCTCCAGCGTACTGGTGGCGACGGCCGGCTTCTGGCAGGGCTTCGACGTCCCCGGCGAGGCCTTGCGATGCGTCATCATCGACAAACTCCCCTTCGAGGTGCCCTCCGACCCCGTCGTCCAGGCCCGCATAGAGTCCATTCGCCGGGCGGGCCAGGACCCCTTTCACGTTTATCAACTCCCGAAAGCCATCACGCTCCTCCGACAAGGCTTGGGACGGCTTATCCGAACCCGGACGGATACCGGCCTCATGGCCCTGATGGACAGCCGCGTGTGGCGCCGGCCCTACGGCCGGATCATCCTTCGGGAACTCCGTCCGATCCCGATCGTTCGAGCATGGGAGGAGCTGAAGCGGTGGTGGCACGAGCGAAATCCCGTTACGAGCCAAGAGTAGGAGAGTAGGAAGCGTAAGCCCAAAGCCCGTCGTCTGCGATCATCCCCAAGCCGCTGACATCGGGGCCGATGTCTTGCGCCAGGACGGGAACGCCGTCGAAGCCGCTGTCGCCGTGGGATTTGCACTAGCTGCCTTGAGGCCGGCAACGTCGGTGACGGCGGTTTCATAGTGATCTACCGGCTAGGTGCAGGTGCCTATGCTCTCGATTTCCGGGCACAAGCTCCGCCCAGGCGACGCCCGACATGTACGGATGGTCTGGCGATGGCAGGACGGTGACCTGGGCTTGTCCAATCCTCGGGGCCCGGGAGGGTGCCGCCGGACGGCCTTGAAAACCAAGGAGATTTTTATGGGCTTGAATAAAAGGTGAAAATCGAAAAATCGGCTTTATTAGGTGCTGGACGCTAGGTGAACCCAAGTCGTGCCCCCACCCGGGGCCTTTCCCCCAGGGGAAGATGCTGGGTGAAAGGGAACTACAATCAGAAGATTGTGGACGAGCTCTCGCAAGCGGAGTTGAGATTTTCAGGGACTCTGCTCAAAGGCCACACCTAAGGTTAGGTGAAACCAAGCCGTGGCCTACAGGCCATGATGAGGTCTGTCGCTAAACACGAGTCTCTCCCGTATCCCATCGACCCCGCTCGCCTGAGACCCGGTACCCGAGACCCCTCATTCAGGCCAGACGATTTCCAACGGCACACCTGGGAGAGCCTGAACCAAGCGGTCGGCTACCTGGGCCATCTCGGATGGAGCCAGGGGCCGGACGCCGTCATAGGCCGGGCAACGGTCAACCGTATAGAGTTGGATGCTCTTTGGGCGAAGCTCCTGTCGGTGGACCCACTCGACCCACTCGGCCAGGGCAGCAGGTGCGATGTTTTCACCCAGTCCCTTCACGACCATGACCTGCAGATGATAGTCCCGAAGCTTTCGAAGACCCTCGACGAAAGTCTCCCACCGGAAGCCGAAGAGAGGCTTATCGACAGCGACAAACCAAGAGCCGACCCCATCGAGTTTTACGGCCCGTTCATCCAGCCGGTTCAGGCTCTGGGCAATCCCATCGACATGAATCCGAGCCCCATTCGTCAGGATCCAGGTACGGGCCGTCGGAAAGTACCGGTCCCGGGCGGCCAGGAGCCGGTCGATGAGGTCCGGTGTCTGGGGATGAAGAGTCGGCTCGCCGTTGCCAGAAATCGTGATGACGTCGACGGGAATGCCGGTCGATGCGATGCGGGCAAAGGCAGTCTCGACCTCATGAGTAAATACGGCCGGACTTACAAAGTCCTCCCGCCGGGGAAGCCGGTCCGTCGGCCCCAACTGACAGTAAACGCAGTCGAAGTTACAGACTTTCGTCATCGGGGCAAACCAATTAATACCCAACGACCAGCCCAATCGCCGAGACCGGACAGGTCCGTACACACAACTGTCGACTAAGTCGTGACCAGGTTTCTTGGGAAGTGAAACCTGAAGGGTCATACCCTATTCCAGCAGTTCGGGAATTCGGCAGTGCGTCGATGGGACAAATAGGTAAGTAGCCGTTTAAGACGCAAGCCGTTAAGGCCTAAGCATTTAGGATGCCGGTTTAGGCAGGGGTGTCACCCATTCTACCTCTGTATACCTATTGCCAGCTGCCTACGAACTGCCGGATCGTCGAACTACGCCTGCCGTTCCGTGATAAGATAGGCCAGGGACGTCAAGAGGCCATGGGTGTCCCACGGGCGGATCGCTTCGACGGCCCGGTCCCGGAACGCCCGGGCGTCGGCCCACGCCCGTTCGAGGCCGACGGCTCGGGGGTAAGTCGCCTTGGAAGCCTGCACGTCTTTGCCCGGCGTCTTCCCTAACCGCTCCGGCGGGGTCGTGAGGTCCAGGATGTCATCGACGATTTGAAAGGCCGTCCCGACCGCCTCCCCGTACACCCGAAGGGCTTCGATCATCGCCGGCGGTGCTTCTACCATCAGACCCCCGATTTCGACGGCAGCCGTGATCAGGGCAGCTGTCTTCCGGCGGTGGATGTTCAAGACGTGCTCGACCGAGGGCGTCGGCGCTGCGGTGTGCATGTCCAGCCACTGACCGGCGACCATCCCCTGTGGACCGGCATAACGCGCCAGTAGGCGAACGACGTCGATGCCGATCGCCGGATGAGCCCGGAGAAATGGACAAGTCCCCAGGAGCTCGAAGGCCAAAGTGAGAAGGCCATCCCCAGCCAAGATGGCCGTCCCTTCGCCAAACTGGACGTGACACGTCGGCCGACCCCGCCGGAGCGTGTCATTGTCCATCGCCGGCAGATCATCATGGATTAAAGAATACGTATGGATACACTCGATGGCACAAGCCGCATACCGGAAACGTTCGGGCTCGACGTCCAGGGTCTCACCGACCGCTAAGAGGAGGACGGGCCGGACACGCTTGGCCGGGGCCAGAAGAGAGTAACGCATGGCCTCCCACAGGCCGCCGGCGAGTTCGGCCCCGGCGGGCCGGACCAACTGGTCCAGCCAGGCCTCGACGAGTTCGACCCGGGTTTTCCAGTAATCTGGGCCACGCATGGGCCCTCCGCGCAGGAACCGATCCCGAAAACTTTAGGATCAAAAATTTTTAAATTTTATATTTTAATAAAATTTTTTAAATATTGAATGGACAGTAATTGCTTCTACTTTGCCTACCCACTACGATTTTTAACGTCTACAGCACAAAGGCTCCCCTTTTCTCGACTTTAAACTTTCTCCCAAAGTCCTTGCCCAATAAAAGTGGACACAAATCTTGTGATGATCGGATTTTTGTCCCCAAAATGACAGTCATTTTTTGACCCCTTACCCAGGCCTCGACTGATTTGCAGGACCCCTTTCTCTCCATTTTTGTAACTATAAATTCCGCATTTTGTACATATAAATCCTTTGGAGGTTGCTGAAAACGTCTGTCTAAACCGACCGACTTTCCTTTTAAAAATGACTATTTATTGTGTCGTTTCCGCCGCGGGTCGCAGGGCAAACTTCAGAATTTGGCCTGTCGCACTCGCTGCACAGGCCGCCACGACCGGCGGCGGACCCCATGCTACGACCTGGCCGCCCCATCGACCCCCGCCCGGTCCCAGGTCGAGGACGTAGTCCGCATTTCGGATGACGTCCGGATGGTGCTCGATGACGACGACCGTGTGGCCATGCTCGACCAGACGGTCGAGGACCTGAAGCAGGTACCGGATATCCTCGGCGTGCAGGCCCGTCGTCGGCTCGTCCAAGAGGTAGAGGACGCCACCCCGAGCACTTCGAGTCAGCTCCCGGGCCAGCTTCAGGCGTTGGGATTCTCCGCCAGATAGGGTATGGCTGGGTTGGCCCAGGCGGAGGTACCCCAAGGCCAGGTCCGACAGGACCCGGAGCTTTCGCGTAATACTGGGAAAGGCCTGAAAGAACTGGAGCGCCTCGTCGACTGTCATCCTTAAGATATCGGCGATCGAGCGACCCTGCCCAGTCACCTTGAGGGTGTCGGCGTTGTAGCGGTCACCCCCACAGTCTTCGCAGAGCACATAGGTATCGGGCATAAAGTGGAGTCGGACCCGGCGATAGCCCATACCCTCGCAGTACCGGCATCGCCCTTCGGGCCGATTGAAGCTGAAGCGGCCGGGGCCGTAGCCCCATACCCGGGCTGTCGGCTGAGAGGCGAAGAAATTGCGAATGTCATCGAAAACGCCGATGTACGTCGCCGGTGTCGAGCGAGGGGTCCGACCGATAGGACTCTGATCGACGACGACAGCTTGTCGGATGAATTCGAGGCCCTCGATAGCATCGCAATACAGGGGTGGGGCCCGTCTCGGACTTTGGCGCTGGCGGGTGATCTCTTCATAGATTACGTCGAAGACCAGGGTCGATTTCCCGGATCCAGACACCCCAGTGACGGCCGTCAGGCGGCCCAGGGGGATTTGGACGTCGATGCCGGCCCAGTTATGACGGCGGACGTTCCGAAGCCGGAGCCACGGGACGCGGTCCAAGGGGAGAAGCGGGCGCTGAGGGATCCGACGGTCTCCCCGCAGGTAGGCCGCCGTGACGGATGTGGGGTGTCGGATAAATTGGTCAAGCGGTTCGGCGGCGATCAGGTGACCACCCTGCTCACCTGCCCCAGGGCCCAAGTCGACGACGAAGTCAGCGGCCCGGATTGTCGCTTCATCATGTTCTACGACGATGACCGTGTTGCCCATGTCCCGCAGGCGGTGGAGGATGCGGATCAGGCGAGCCGTGTCCCTCGGATGCAAGCCGACCGTCGGCTCGTCCAGTACGTAGAGGACACCCCGGAGGCCACTGCCCAATTGGGCAGCCAGTCGGACCCGTTGCATCTCCCCAGTCGATAGCGTGTGAGTCGGACGTTCCAGGGTCAGATATTCGACCCCGACGTCGATGAGGTACTCGAGCCGGTGGAAGAGGCCGGGAAGGATCCGCCCGGCGATCAGTCGGTCCGTCCCTTCCCAGGAAAGGTCGGCCAGGAAGGCGCGTAAGTCGGCCAGCTCCATGCGGCTCAGGTCGGCGATATTTTGACCCTGAATACGGACCTGCCGGGCTTCCAGTCGGAGGCGGGTCCCCTCGCAGGCGGGACACGGGACAGTCCGGGCCTCCCCGCCGAAGGACTCCTCTTCTGTATTCCAGGCGGCCCAAGCCTCCCACTGATGGCTGGCGTCCATCTCTTCGATACGGCGGGGCTGGCGTTCCCATCGGCGGACGGCCGTCGGGGCGACGAGGCCGATCCCCCGACAGACCATACAAGCCCCCCTGGGACTGCTGAAGGCAAAGAGCCAAGGTTCGACGTCGGGGAATTGGAAGTCG
>JANXAA010000113.1 GCA_025061865.1 Acidobacteriota bacterium
CCATTCGCCCGGAAGTGCTCATAACAGACCCATTTGTCGGTAGCGACGGCTACGGCCATAGGCCGCGAGCCTAATAGGAAGACTCTAGCTGTCTCGACGAGGGTGCTGAGACGAGCGAGGACCCCGTCGACCTCCGGGGCGATAACGAGAGCAGCCTCGCAAGTCCCCAGGAGGTCGGTCAGGACGGCCTCATAGTCACTGGGCGCCACGTCTACGACGACATCCGCTCCCAGGGGCCGTCGGGTGAGCCGTCGATCGTGGGTCGTCACAGTCCGGACGGCGCCCCAGGCGTGAAAGTCAGCCAGGACGGCCTCGAGCATCGCCCGGCCCTCGGCGGCTAGACCGATCGGGAGTGGACCCGGCGGCCAGCCCCCGCCCGTGACAAATTCGAACACGAGGACACGAGGCCTTCGGTCCATGCGAGTCATTCCGGTCTTAGACGTCCGCCAAGGCATTGTAGTCCACGCCGTCCGCGGCGAGCGAGTCCACTATCGCCCCGTCGTCAGTGTCTTGGCTCAAGGACCCGACCCCCTCGTCATCGCCCAGGCGTTGCGGGAGCGTCTGGGCCTTCGGGAACTCTACGTCGCTGACTTAGACGCCCTCCAAGGCGGCACCGTCCAATGGGACGTCCTGGAACGCCTCGTCCGGGGTGGGGCGACCCAGCTTATGGTGGATGCCGGCGTCACGGACGTCGAGTCGGCCCGACGTCTGCTGGATATCGGCATCCGTCGGGTCGTCATCGGGTCAGAGACCCTGCGCGGTCCTGAGGCCCTGACAGCCTTGAGCGCCGTGTCGTCGAGCCGACGGGTCTTCAGCTTGGACCTGCGGTCCGGTCGGGTCTGGACTCGCTATCCCCCATGGGCCGACGGCCCCCCCTGGGGAGTCCTCGATGCACTTCAGCGGACCGGGTGGACGGAAGTCATCATCCTTGACCTGGCCCGGGTCGGCACGGAAACCGGTCCCGATACGGACCTCCTGATTGAAGTCCGCCGCCGATACCCCGACCTCACCCTGCTGGCAGGCGGCGGCGTCCGCCACGTCGAGGACCTTCGCACGCTCCAGGCCCTCGGTGTGAACGGCGTCCTCGTAGCGACGGCCCTTCACCGGGGTACGATTACGGCCGCCCACCTCCGAGACCTGCAGGAGTAAGGTCTTAGGTGCCAGGCGCTAAGTCCCAGGAAATCGGCGTTGGACCCTGGTATAGGTTTTTAGGGATTAGAGACGGGGTCGGGATCGGTCCCAAACCCTGGGCCTCCATTTCCTGATCCCTAAGGGCCTACGACCTAGCCCCGCACACCTGGAACCCCCACCGGCGGACTGAGGCTCGGTACCTCGGAACGCTATTGCAATCCGAACGACCGCTTCAGGACGGCCGGGTCGACTTGGCCCGCCCGGAAGGTACGGCCGCTGACGACATTGGTGACCCAGACCTCGGCCGGACTGAAGACCAGGGGATCGATGCGGTAAAAATCGAAATCAAAACTCTTGAGCACCTCGTAGAACGGCCTTCCATAGGCGGGTGAGGCTGACGACGGTAGTCGGGGCACCAGGGCTTCCAGCTTAGTGTCGTCGGCGGCTTGGATGGTTAAGTACACGCGACCCCCGTACAGGATGGCGTCGTTTGTCCGCCCGATGGCGTGAACGTCATCTTCAGCCGGCGGGGGGAGTGGACAGAGCCCCGTGCCGTGCAAGACCTGTCGAACGTCAAAGCCCAGGACGTGAAGCTTGTGAAGGGCCGTCTCGACTGAACGGGCGGCGACCTGGACACCTCCGGCGAGGCTGGCTGTCGGGGCGACCAGCAGGACCAAACGGGATGGAGGGACACCCGCCCGGTGGGCGATGAAATCGGCGACGTCGGCCGTCGGGAGGCTTCGGGTCTCTAGGCAGAGGACGGCGACGTCGGCCAAATCCTGGTAACCCAGATGCTCGTATAGCTCCGCCTCGGCCCGGATGAGAGCCCGGGCAGGACCGCTTCCCATCGCAAAGTAATCTCCATGACGGACAGCCCAGCCAGCATACTGGGCGGCCAGGCAGGCTTGGGCAGGGTGGTCCGTATAGACGGTCACGGCCGGCCAGGCCCTATCCCCCCAAGTCTGCCACGTGAGGACCACGGTCCCAAGGCCGCCCATACAGACTTCGGCCAGACGTCGGCCGGCTTCGAGGCCGCCCCGGACGTGCACGCCACAGTCGAGGACCTGAGTCCCATTCGGCAGGACATGAACGGCGATGCCCAAGACGTCGGCCTCAGCCACCATGCGGCGGACCGCCTCATAAGCTCGACGATTCAGCGAGAAGCCCGTCTCCATCTGTTTCATCCTCGTGGACTTCGACCCCCGACCCGACCGGATCGCCGCATACCAGGCCGGGCCCTCATGCTGCAAGCGTTTCAGTTCTTCCTCCGTATGTACAAAACGGGTCTATGCCGACAAGGAATCCAATGGGAAGGCGCTCGACCATCCGTTCTCGCCGGAGTTTGTCGGGTGCGGCTACGATAGTGCATAAGTCCACATCCCTGCCGAGGCGGGGCGGGCCAGTCCTCCAGGAGCCAAACCCGAGGATCCGGCGGATTTCAGGGTGTTCGGCTCGCAGGCGGGACGGCATAGTCCCGGACGGCCCGAGCGATACGCTTCCGGTCTGCTGATTGGACGACGACAGAACTCAAGGGGCACCTCCGCCTCGGCATCCTGCCGGATATAGAATCTGTGGGGTCCCCGTGTCCGATCTATTGGGTGAACGGGTCAGGATATAGTGCTTATCCAAAGTGCGGGCACAGTCGATCAGGTCCTGAGTCAGCCGGACGTCTAGCGGCAGATTGCCGATCAGGGCTGTCAGTGTACGCCCCCAGGCCTCCATCCCGAGTTTTTGAAACAGGGCCTTAAGGGCCTTTTCCACCGCTTGCTGGGTGGCCAAATAGCTCCATTCGAAGTCCCTGTCGTCCAGAGCGTGGCGTAAGTCGGCTTCAGCCCGTCGAGACCCGCCCGTGTACCGATGGACCATAGCCCTGGACCTCTGCCCTACGCCGGTTGAAGTAGGTCATGAAGGTGAATTCGGTATGGACCCAGCCGGCCCCCGTAGTTGCCGGCTGTGATGTAACGGGCGCCGTTCTGAGCAGCCGCCCGCAGGCCCCGACGCATGGCCTCTTCGACAGCCCCCAGGCTCAAGCCGTCGATGACGATCTCATAGGTGCAGTTGAGACCCTGAGGGACCCGCGTGTGGGGAACGAGGCTTCGCAGGGTCGGGCAGAAGGCGTCGTTGGTCGAAGCTGTCAAAAACTTATATCGACGGGCACCGACCTTGCTGCCGCTCCGGCAGATACCCCCCGGGAAGGGCAGGATCACGCCGGGAACGGTCTGCATCGCCTGTACGGCCGCCTCGGCGGCCCGAAGGGTCGAGGCAGCGTCTACTCCCAGGAGGATGAGGTTGCCCCCGCCGACGGCCGGTCCGACACCGAAACGCTCTTCGACGAGAAACTCGCCGTCCATGACAGGGACTCGCCAAAAGCGCCGCCCGTCCAGGCGCTTGCTGACCTGATAACCATCACCGAAATACCGAAGTTGACTGCCGATGTTGACCATCTGATCACTCTCCAGACCGTTGTAGCAAGCCGTCGTAGCCGTCGTCAGGACGCACTGGCCGATGCGTTCCAGCAAGCGCTTGCCGAGGTCCTCGACCCGGACGGTCAGGAAGAGGACGCTGACGCCCGGTCGTCCGTCCGGCGTCTCGTCCGGTGCCAGCTCCCGTTCGATGCCGGCCTCACAGCCACAGCCGATGACCGACGTGGCGAACCCCGTCGTAGACTGAGCAGCTATCCGGGCCCAGGCCGGCGTCTCCGCCGTGATGACGACCCGAGCGGCCCACATTTCGAAGGCCTCCGCAAACGTGTCTTCGACCTCGGCCTCATACAACTGCATAGCGGAACCCCTCCTCAGGTGGACGTCCAGTGTTAGACCTCGGGTATTGGGGATCCAGGGGTCAGGGGCCAGGGAACCCCCTGGCCCCTAACCCATGACCCGATGCCCAAAATGTAGGTTGACGAGAAGAGGGACCGAGCCCTTGGATTCCCTTCACCTGGCCTCTCCCCAGGAGAGGAGTGGGAAGATGCAGGCCAGTGCCCCCTTTCCTGGGAAAGAAGGTTAGGGTGATCGATAGTCTGTTCCATCGAGTACGCAAACTCATTGCCCAATAGCCCGATGGCCAGATTCCCATTACTCTTCGACCCAGAGCCGACGGCCGTGGAGGTCAGGGGCGACGACCTCGACAGTCACCGTCTCAGCCAGTGGCCGACCGTTGGGGCCGGGCCGACGACGAAGGGCCGCTGCCAGTCGCTCGGCGTGGTCCTCGTCGACCGCCAAGCCGTAAACCGTCGGACCCCATGAACTCTGACCGGCCCCGGCGGCGCCCAATTCGAGTAGGGCTTCGACACATGCGGCCGAGACCGGATTCGCGTAACGTCCGCCCTGAACGGGTGCAAAGGCATCGCCCACGATCTGTTGAATCTCCGTCATAGCCTGTCCAAAAGCCGTCACATTACCCTCCAAGAGGGCTGGCAGAAATTGCATCAAGACGAGGCGGCAAAGTCGCCCGACGGTCTCGGCGTCCATCGAGATCCCCCGGGCAAAAGCCTCTTCCTCCACATCGCCGTGAATGCCCCGCGACTCCCGGGGGATCACCAGGACGAAGCGCCACGCCGGGGGCAAGACGTAGCGACCCAACAGGGGGGCCGGACCGATATCGGTCCCGTCCGTACGACGACCGCCTTCCAGTACGAGCCCCCCATGCAGATACGTCCAAGTCCCGACGCCTGACCGGCGGCCGCGACCAGCCAGGCGGCAAAGCTCGACGACCGTAAGGTTCCATCCCACCATGTGGGTGAGGGCCTCGACGACAGCCAGATGAAGCTGGGTCCCGGACCCTAGACCGACATGGGCTGGGATGACTTGATGGACCTCTATCACGGCACCCGGCGGAGTCGGCCGACCAGCCGCCCGAGCCGCCTCGAAAAACCGCTCGGCGACAGCCCGGACCCGCTCCGCCCAAGGTCCCCGGACTGTGAAGTCGGAGGCCGGCCGGACTGCCACCCGGACGACGGGCCGCTCGACGGCAACGCCCAGGCCCCCAAAACGTCGACCCAGGCCTCCCTCCAAGTCCAGCATCCCTAAATGCAGTCGGGCAGGCGCCTGAACCCAAACCGTCCTCTCTATCATGGCGGTCGTCCCCATAGGGCCTGTGCCGCGGCCGCCCGCTGGACATACTCAGTCAGGAGGTCCATGGCCGCATGTTCCCGGGGTCCACCCGTCTTGCCGACGATGACCCGGAGCCGCTTCCACTCGGCCAGGATGTCGTCCATCGGTAAGAAGCGGACCCGAGTCGCCAAGATGGCCGCCTCGATGACGGCCGCCTGCGCCCGATTATAGCCGATGAACTCCCGTCGAAATCCGACATAGACGACCTGACCCGTCACCCGGGCTCGGGGGTCTTGAGCATCGACCTCCAGGACTTCCAGCTCCCGCCAGGAACAGGCATCATCCAGGACGGCGCCCCGGACGACGCGGGCCGGGTGCCAGGGAAACTCGGGGTCCGAGATGGCGGCCACTGCAAAGAGGTACACATTGTCCGTCAGGTTGACGACCGCCTGCCGCGTGATGACCACGTTTCGAAAAGTCTTCGTGTCTTGATAGGGCTTCAAGACGATGGTGGCATCGCCCCACTCGACGCCCATCGGGGCAAAATTGACGTGCCCGTTTTCATCCCGTGTCGTTACAATGGTCTCGACGATGAACGGCATGGCCGAGTCCCCCTGAAACCAGCGACCGCGGACTCGGCATTACCGTATAAGAGGCTGGATACGGGATGCAAGATGTCAGGAGGACTCATCTTGTAGCCCGTATCACCCCTCGACCCATTGCAGGATCTCGCCCTTGCCGGCGACAGCCGTATCGCCGGTGTAACGTTGATAGACACCTTGCAGGGCTTCCGGGGGAACGGGGAATCCCTGGCTCTGAAGGTAACGAACGTACAGGCGTAAAAAAGTAGGTCGGTACGTGCAGGCGTAAAGAAAGGTCGGCAGAAGCGCCGCGGGCCGCAAGACGACGATCGTCCCCCGGACCATCCAGGCGCCGGTCCGGATCCCACTGGGGCCCAACAGGAAGATGGTCCCGCCGCGCATGTGGAGGCCTGCGAAATCCCCGACGGCCCCCCCGACGGCGATCAGCCCCCGACGGAGCCGCATACCGACTTCGGGTCCGGCCGACCCCTCGATGAGAATCGTCCCACCCTGCATGCCGATGGGACTACCTCGGTATCCTGCCCCGACCTGACCACCGGCGTTCCCATGAACGTAGATCCGCCCGCCGGTCATCTCGGCCCCCACCCAGTCGGAAGCGTTCCCAAAGACTTCGATGGTCCCGCCCTGCATGAAGGCGCCCAGGTGCATCCCCACGTCCCCGTGGATGACGATGCGGCCCCGCGTCATGCCCCGACCGACCCAGCGGACCCTCCGGAGGTCGCCCCGGAGACAGATCGCCTCCCCGTCGCCATCGACCTCGACCTCGAAGAAGTCTCCCAGCTTTCGGGGCCGCTTTCCCAAAAAGACTGGCAGGGCCTGGATCTCTTCCCGCGCCTTGCCGGCCAAGACGTCGGGACAAAGGACCTCTGCCTCTAAGGGGACATGGGGGACTTCCCGAAGCGTCAGGGTAATCATTCCGACCCTCGCACTCAGCACCCCAAGGACGACCCGGGAGTCCAGCAGATGGGCAGATAGGAGAGACAAAGGATTCGTTCGGACGCCCCAGCTCTCCCTCCATATTTACCAAATTACCGAACTCCCGGCTGGCTCTATCTGCCGCAGGGACGGACTTCAGACGGGTAGACCCGCTCCAGATCGACAGGATAGTTTGCAAAGGACACCGTGTAGTAGTGCTCAAAGAGGGGCTGGAGAAAGGCCTC
>JANXAA010000114.1 GCA_025061865.1 Acidobacteriota bacterium
CTTACAAGACAGGGGCAGTCGGCGGCCTGGATAAGGGGACTGAGGGCGCGAGCCGGGATGAGGGGGCGTTCATCAGGACAGGGGCGGATTGCATGCAAGGTGAATCCGTCCGGGGAAAGGCGACCCATGGTCCGATGGTTTGAGCGACCGATTCGACGCCGGCCCGACCGATGGACCTTTCAGGGTCGGGTCCTTTTCCTGACCGAAGACCCGACCCTGATTCGGCGTCAGCTCGAAGGGGTGGACCTCGTTTGGAACCCCTCGATCAAGCTCCGGGATGACATCAGTACAGACGAGATCACGCCGGCCAACATTTGTTACTACTACGACGAGCGCATCGCAGACTTCGTCTATACGGGCCTAAGGGCCGGGGGCGAGTTCCCTATCCGGCCGGGTGAGGTCCGCCGGGGCGGCTTCGTGGCCTCCGTGTCGGGCAAACGCCGGGGCAAGGGGTCCAGTCGGGAACATAGTCCCTTTGCTGAAATGAATGCTGGCATTCAGGTCGTCCTCGCCGAGAACATCGAGCGGATCTACAACCAAAACTGTCAGAATCTGGGCCTCTTGACCAGTACGAATTTCGACCTCATCGAGGACATCCGGCAAGGCCGACCTATCCCCCTGGCGGCCTTCACAGAAGGCACGGACCCCATCACCCGGCAGGTCATCGAGTACGGCGGCCTCTTTGGATTCAACGTGGCTCGCTTTCAAGGTCTGGCGCATGTCCCCCCGGTCCAGACACCCCGGCGGCCGATGACCTTGGCCGAAAAGATCATCGCTCGCCATATGCGGGTCGACGCCGTCCGGGACGTCGTCGGCGTCCCGGCTGTCCGGCCCGGTGACGCCGGCTTTATCGTCGCTGATTGGCGCTTCAGCCACGAGTATGTCACCCCGATGGCGGCCATCTATCTGGAGCGACTCGTCGGGCCCGACGCCCGCGTGACAGACCCCGATTCGATCCTCTGCTTCCGAGACCACCTGACCTATTTGGACCTCGTCATGCCAGAAGCAAAGCGGAAGATGGGCCTCCTTGACTTGGCCTATGAGCTGAAAGTCCGGCAGGAAGAATTTTGTCAGAAGCAGGGGATTCGGCTTCACGGAGAACTGTCGGACCGACGGGGTTCCGAGGCGATTTGCCACAGTATTATGCTGGAGACGTATGCCTTACCCGGCCAAGTCGTCGTCGGGACGGACTCCCATACGACCCACATCGGGGCTATCGGGTGTTTTGCCTTTGGCATCGGGACGACGGACATCTTTAACGCCTGGATCACGCGGGACGTTCGGATCCGAGTCCCCGAGACGGTCTTGGTCCGTATCGAGGGTTCCCAGCCCCGAGGCGTCACGGCCAAGGACATCGTCCTGGCCATCCTGCGGCATCCTTTCGTGAAGTCGGGCCAAGCCATCGGCAAGGTCATCGAATTCGACGGCGAGACGGTCCGGGCCATGAGCGTCGATGAGCGGGCGACGCTGACGAACATGACGGCCGAGATCGGCGGTTTCACGGGCATCGTGGCCCCTGACGAGAAGACCGTCGAGTTCCTCGTCGAGCGCCGGGGGATGGCCCGTTCGGCAGCGGAGCGCCTCTGCGAGGGCCTCTTCAGTGACCCTGATGCCGAGTATGCCGAGGTCCTGACCTTCCGGGCTGACGAACTCCGGCCCCTCGTGGCCCTACCCGGCGACCCGGGCAACGGCATCTTCATCGACGAGCTTCCCGGCGAAGTCTGGGTCGACATCGCCTACGGGGGGTCCTGTACGGGCGGGAAGGTCGAGGACATGGACATGTATGCCCTCGTCCTCTACGAGGCCCTCGAGCAGGGCCGTCGGGTCCACCCGCGGGTCCAGTTTTACATCCAGTTCGGTTCCCAGGAGGTTCGCCGATACTGCGAACGGCGGGGCTACCTGAAGATCTTTCAGGACGCCGGGGCTATCCTCCTGGAGCCGAGCTGTGGAGCCTGCATCAACGCCGGCCCCGGTGCCAGCACGTCTCCCGACCAGGTGACCATCAGCGCTCAAAACCGTAACTTCCCCGGTCGGAGTGGACCTGGCCAGGTTTATCTAGCCTCGCCCCTCACGGTCGCCGCCTCCGCCGTAGCGGGCCGGGTCACCGAGTACCGACCCCTGCACGTCGAGTGCGTCGAACGCTTTCTTCACTCCCGGAGTGAGTAATCGGCCATTCGGCCGTTTGGGAATTCGGGAATCCGGCAGTCGGGCTGATGGGGAGTAGGCAGGTAGGCAAGCGGAGAAGTCGGAAGGGGCGTTTATAAACGCTACGTCCTCCTCATTCGTCTACTTATTGAGTTTCCGAATTGCCGGATGGCCTTCAATTGATTATACTCGGATGACTTTTCACCGACGGATGAAAGGGGATGCTTCGACCCCTAGAAGAAGCCCATCTCCAGCAGGTCGAACAAGAGCTCCTCGAGGAGAAGGCCCATGCGCTGGGGCGGATCGGACGGCGGCTCCTGGAGCTTTCCCAGAAGCTGAACGAACTCTGGAGACGCTGGACTGCCGGGGACCCCACGGTCCTGGAGGCCTATGTCCGGATCCGTCAAGAGTTCTGGACATACCTCTGGTACTGGCACGTCCAACGGGAGGCGGCCGGATTCCGGGTCCATCCGTCACCCGAGACATGGCTCTTCATCCCCCCGCCCCTAACGTCCGACGATGAGAGCAAACGGCGGGTAGCGAATCACAAGTTGGAAGCCGCGTCATCCCCTGATTCGCCCCCCGCCGTTCGCCATGCACTGTTCGTCCCAGGGGATTACTCCGGAGTGGGTCCATGACGGACCATGCGGACACGATGGCCTGGATTTGGCAACGTCTGACGGAGTCAGACCGTATCGGCATTTGCTCCCATGCTTATCCGGACGGGGATGCCATCGGGAGCCAATTGGCTTTGGCAGAACTCTTGTGGGCCCAGGGCAAGGAAGTCATCCTGATGAACCGCCACAACGTCCCGGAAAACCTACGCTTCCTGAAAAACTGGGAGGCCGTCCAGGTCGTCGAGTCGGTCCCGGCGGGCCTGGACGTCTTGGTTTTCATCGAGTGCACCGAGCCCCGGCGAGCCGATTTGACCGGCTGGGAGCAGTGCCCCCTGTGGGTCAACATCGACCACCACGTCTGCAATACGCGATACGCGCACCTCAATTGGGTTGCCCCCGAGGCACCCTGTGTCGGGACGATGCTATACGAACTCCAACAACGATTGGGACTCCCGGCGCCCCCGGCCTTCTACGAAGATATATACGTGGCCTTGATATCCGACACAGCGAACTTTCAGTACAACTTGAAACCGAATACCTTCCGCTGGGCTTATGAACTGGTCCAACAGGGTGTGAGCGCCGAGGAACTGGCTCGTCGAGTCTTTGGGCAATATCCGGAGCGTCGATGGCGGCTCCTGCGGATGGCCCTGGATACCCTCCAGTTGAGTATGGACGGCCGGATCGCTCTGATGACGGTCACGCATTCGATGCTTCAGGCCGTCGACGCCCGCTATGAGGACACAGAGGGCTTTGTGGATTATGCCTTGAAGACTCAGGGGGTTCAGGTGGCAGCCCTCCTGAAGGAGATCGAGCCGAGCCACTTCCGCGTTAGCCTCCGGGCCAACGGCCGGATCGACCTCTTGCCGCTGGCCCAACGTTTCGGGGGTGGGGGCCACGCCAGGGCGGCCGCTTTGGTCTTACAGGGTCCCTGGGAAGAGGTCCAAGCCCGAGTCCTGGCGGCTTTGGAAGGCCTCCTGAAGGGCGAGTAGCGAATCGGGGGATGACACGGTTCCCGGCTCGCGATTCGCTCTTCGCCATTCGTGCTTATTTATGAGCCATGTGCCAAGAGGATAGGTCCAGGTCGAAGGACCCTGTTTTAGAGAAAGTGGATATGTTACGAAAACCGCGTTGCGACCTTCGAGTGAGGTCCCCGAACCCCCTCCGGCCCCTCCCGCTAGAGCGGGGTCGATGCGGGATAGGGGCGATCCTGGCTTACCTCCCACTCCCATTTATTGGCCTGGAGGCGCAACTTGGGTGGACCTAATAGCAAGCAATGAGCCGAGAGCTCCTGGGTGGCAATGGCCGATAGGGGGAGACGTTCGCTACTTGCAATACGTCTGGACGGGGCGTGGGAGCTACGGGTGAGGCATGTGGGAGTATCGATCTTGGCATTTCGGGCGACGGGTCTATTATGCCCTGCTCGGGATGGGGGTCGTTATCCTGATTCTGAAAGTGGGGTATAGCGTATATAGCCTCCACCGAGGTGAGCGAGCTTGGGAAGAGAATCAGCGAGCGACCTTCCGGGACCAGGTCCTGCCGGTCTTGGCCCACGGCTATCAGCAGACCATCCGGCTCAGGGTCCAGTCCATTGAAGACTCTCTGGTGTTTCTGGGCACCCGTATGGAGCGAGTGTTACGCGGCGCGGTCCCCGACCGTCCGGGCGCGGGACCGACGGTCTCGTCGGAGACGGGGTACCGACAGTCTCCTCATGGGCAAGTCATCCGGGTGGAAGGCACGGATGACGAAGTCTTGGTAAGTCCGTCCTCGGCTCGAGATCCTGCAGCCTGGCGTCTCATCCGAGCCAGCGAAATCCTGGTCGATGACTTTCGAACCCTCCAGCGGCAATACTCCTTCGTGACTTACTTTTACGTCATCGCTCGGGGCTTCATGCGTATCTATCCCCGCGTGGACTTAGTCAGTGCGTATGGGCCGGACTTCGAACCCTCGAGGCTCGAGCTGTTCCAGCTCGTGGGTTCGATCTCTGCGACCCGTCGCCGCGTCCTCTGGACGGCCCCTTACCCCGACGTGACGGGCCGGGGGTGGATTCTCACGGCGGCCGTGCCCTTCTCCGGTCCAGACGGGACTTACCAGGGCCTGATCGCCGCCGACATCACCCTGGCGGCCTTCTCGGAACTCCTCCGGAACCCCATCATCGAACAGATTCACGCCATCGCCCTGGTTTTCAACGATTCAGGCGACCTCGTCAGCGGATTTCCTCCGTCGGCGGCCTCGCGGGTGTGGGGTCGCCCATGGCCGCCAGAGACGACTTCCGCCGAAAAATCGACGCCGTCCGCGGACTACCCCTTCCGACTGGAGGTGCTGAACCGCCAGATTCGGGATAGGAGCGAAAAATCCTTCGCCTTTAACTCGGTCACGACGGGGGGCGAATCTGGCGTAGGGAACCAGGCGACCCCGGTCGGGTTTTCCCAAGTTCAGATAGCTCGCCTGACTGACGAAGAGTACTGGGTCGCTCATCAGACCTTGACGCCGATGGACTGGCAGTTCTTCCTATTGGTTCCGACCCGAGCTTGGTCAGCCGACGGATGGGCAGCTCGGCAGTTGAAACACAGCCTTTGGACGGCGGCCGGGATGGCCATCGGCCTGTTTTACTTTTATTTGTTGGCTGTGTATGTGGTGCACTCCTACATCGGACGTCGCGTATTTCAGCCCCTGGCGGCCATCGGGGATGCCTTGGACCGGGGTCAAAGGGTCATCCCGCCGGAGCGAGCCTTGCGGCCAGTCAAGCAGTTGGCCCAGGCTATCCACTATTATCAGCATTCAATCCAGGATTACATCGACCGGCTCCGGCGGACGATGGAAGAGAACCGTCTGATGCTTCAGACGGTCCAAGAGGCTTACGTCCGTCTGGATGCCCAGGGCCGGATCCAGGACGTGAATCCGGCCTTCGAGTCCCTGTTCCGACGACCCCGAGAAACCCTCATCGGGACACCCCTGGAGAGTCTCTTCGGAGAAGACAGTCAGTTTTTCATCCGGCATCGAATCCCTCTTTGGTTGCGGGAACCCGAGATCATCGAAAAGCCCGTGGAGATTCACACGGGTCATGTCCTTCACCTGCTTTTTTCGGCGTCCCCCTTGGCCCTCGACGACCAGACGACGGGGATCGTCCTGTTCATCCGGGACATGACAGAGATCCATCGCTTCGAGATCCAGTTGAATCATATGAGTACGACGGATCCCTTGACGGGCCTGATGAACCGGCGTCTGTTCATGGAATCTCTCGAGCTGATGATCCGCCAGGCGTGGCAACGCCGGCGGTCCTTCACTATCGTCATCGTCAATATCGATTACTTCCGGATGGTCGTCTCCCAGCACGGTGTAGCGGTCGCTGACAGCCTCTTACGGTCCCTGCCCGGCCTCATCGAGTGGCCCGAGAACGCTTTGGGCGCCCGATATGGCGACGATGAGATCGCCATCCTCTTGCCGGATACCGCCCTGGACGCGGCTCAGCAGTGGGCCGAGGGCGTCCGCAGTCGGGTCGAACAGGCGACCTTCCCAGTCCAGGACCGGACCCTGCGGATCACCGTCAGTTGTAGCGTCGTCAGTTTTCCGGAACACGGTCAGAGCCTATCTGAGCTCATCGGCCACAGCTATATGGCCATGCAGCGGGCCAAACAGATGGGCGGGAACCGTGTAGTCACGCCCAAACAGACCCTTTTGCGGGTCCAGTGGTACGAGTGGACCGAGCACCCTCGCCGACTCTTGGAACTCAAGGATCAAGGCCGGCTCATCCCCTTCTTCCAACCCATCGTGGATCTCCACGACCATAAAGTCTTAGGGTTTGAACTCTTGGCCCGGATCGTCGAGAACCAGGACATCATCTCGGCCCAGGACTTTTTGAGTATCTGGGAGTCCCTACCCCCCGCCGACCAGATCGATATCGACACTTACCTATACCGGAAGGCACTGGGCCGCCTCCGTCGATATCCAAGCCTCTTGAGTTTTCTGAACTTGTCGTCGGCCTTTATCGTCTTACCGGCCCAGTTCCAGCGTTTATGTCAAGAAATTGTGCAGATGGGCGTCGACCCCCATAGCGTCGTCTTTGAGATATCCGAGCGTTCTATCCTGCGGGACATCGAGGGTCTCCGCCGCATGATGTAC
>JANXAA010000115.1 GCA_025061865.1 Acidobacteriota bacterium
CTACCGGGCGGGCCGTCTTCCGACGAGGGGTCGGAGCGGCCGGCCTAGGCCGCGCGGGGGCCGTCTTCTCTTTTCCTGCCGGTGTCGTTTCCTTTTTATGGGTGACCATGACCTCATCCCTCAGCCGTAGGGCCCTTCAGATAATTCGGCGACTTGGCCATCCGGGCATTCGGCAGTTCGAGAACTCAGGAAAGTCGAAGCCCTGACCTCCGGTTTACCCCGCCCGAATCCCGCACCGCCGAATGCCCGAATACCCGAGTCGCCGTCTTACTTCGTCCACTCCCGGTCTAGGACGCCCGTGCATCGCTTGCAAACTCGGACCTTCGTGCCGTCTTCCAGTCGACGGTGGCCGACCCGGGTCGGGCGACTGCATTCCGGGCAGACGACCATCAGGTTCGAGACGTGAATCGGCGCCTCGATGGGGACGATACCCCCGCGGATCCCCCGCGCCCGGTCCGGACGTCGATGCTTTTTCACGACGCGAATGCCTTCCACGAGGGCCCGCTGTTCTTTGGGGAAGACGCGCAAGACCCGGCCGGTCCGCCCGCGGTCCCCGCCGGCGATCACCATGACTCGGTCGCCCTTTTTTACGTGAAGCGACGGCATGAAGACGCTTCTCCCGGCTAAGGTAGATGGCTTATCCGGAAAAGTCTATGCTCATCATTATTATAAAAATGATTTCATAAGACTTCCGGGGCCAACGAAATAATCCGTAAGAATTCCTTGTCCCGGAGTTCTCGGGCGACAGGGCCGAAGACGCGGGTCCCGATGGGGTGGCCCTGCTTATCGATCAGGACGGCCGCGTTGTCGTCGAATCGGATGTAAGTCCCATCCGGCCGTCGGATTTCCTTACGAGTCCGGACGATGACGGCATGGACCACGTCGCCCTTCTCGACCCGACCGCCGGGTTCGGCCTCCTTGACAGAGGCGGCGATCACGTCCCCGACAGAGGCATAGATGGTGTTCCCCTTTCTAATGGGGTGGATACACATGATTTTTTTGGCGCCCGAGTTGTCCGCCACGTTCAAGATCGTGCCCATCTGGATCATGGGAGCTCCTCCGGGGCTTCGACCTCGGCTGCCGGCTTCCGGACGAATGCCTCGACTTCGTAGCCGGCGGCCCGACGCAGGATGCGGTGGACGCGCCAGCGTTTATGCCGGCTCAGGGGCCGGGTCTCCATGATTTCGACCAGGTCTCCGAGTTGGCAGGTCTGATGCTCATCATGGGCCATGTACTTTTTACTCCGGACGACCACCTTCTTGTAGAAGGGGTGGGGGAAGCGACGGTCGACCCGGACGACGACGGTCTTCTGCATCTTATTGCTGACGACGATCCCTTGGAGGACTTTCCGATGGCCTCGGCGGGTCTGGGCCTCTGTCATGACGCACCTCGCTGTTTTTCGTGGAGGACGGTCAGGACCCGGGCCAAGTCCCGTCGGAGGCGCCGGATTTCCATCCGGTCGTCCAGTTGACCGATCTTATGCTTCAGCCGTAGACGGAAGAGCCGATCCCGCAGGTCCTGGGCCATCTTCCGGAGTTCGTCTACCGTATGTTGTCGTAATTCTTGGGCCTTCATAGTTCTCGGACTCCGATGGCACCCCGGCGGACGAAGCCGACCCGGACGGGGAGCTTCCCCCCGGCCAGTCGGAAGGCCTCCCGGGCGACGTCCTCGGGTACGCCGGTCATTTCAAATAGAATCCGCCCCGGCCGGACGACGGCCACGTAGCCGACCCGGGGTCCCTTGCCCTTCCCCATGCGGGTCTCTAAGGGCTTCTTGGTGATGGCCTTGTCGGGGAAGATACGGATCCAAAGCTTGGCCCCCTTGCGGACGTAGCGCATGATGGCCACGCGGGCGGCCTCGATCTGGCGGGCCGACACCCAGGCCGGGGTCAGAGCCTTTAGACCGTACTCGCCGAAGGCCAGGCGGTTCCCCCGGTAGGCCTTCCCGGTCATCCGCCCCCGTTGATGTTTCAGGAACTTGACCTTCTTGGGTTGGAGCATAGCCTATACCCTGTTGGGTGTCGGGTAGGCAGTGCTGGGTGTGGGTTGAAAGGGACCCTAGACGACTAATTTGTCCGACTGAATTTTGGGGTTGGGCTAGCCGGCGTCAGGAAAAAGCCTGACCCTTGATCCTGCATGCCCGCCGCTCCGGACTGAATGCCTCCGACTTAAGATCCCTTGGCCGTTCCCTCCTGAGGCAGGTAAGTCGTTTTATCGCCCCGGTAAATCCAGACTTTCACGCCGATAGTCCCATACTTGGTCCGGGCGATGGCGTAACCGTAGTCGATGTCGGCCCGAATCGTGTTGAGGGGCAAGCGGCCCACCAAATACCATTCGGCCCGAGCGATCTCCGCCCCGGCTAGACGGCCTTTGCAGCGGACCTTGATGCCCTTGGCGCCGAACCGGATGGCGGCGTCCACGGCCCGACGCATGGCCCGTCGGAAGTTGACCCGCCGCTCCAGTTGGAGAGCGATATTTTCAGCGGTAATCTGGGCATCCAGCTCGGGGCGCTCGACTTCGAGGACGCTGACACGCACTTCGCGGATGCCGTACCGCTCGCTCAGGCTCCGGTTCAATTGTTCGACTTCACGGCCCCGATGGCCGATGATGAGGCCGGGCCGGGCGGCATAGATGATGACCCGCATGCGTTCTGGATAACGCTCGATTTCGATCCGGGAGATGTTTGCATGATGGTATCGCTGTTTGATCTCCCGCCGGATGGCCAGGTCTTGGTGGAGCCACGGAGCGTAAGACCGCTTGGTATACCACCGGGAGAGCCACGGCCGGTTATAGCCGATCCGAAAACCGTACGGATGGACTTTTTGACCCACGGGTCACCTCCGATACGCACGCCCGTCCGCGACAAAGCACCCCCAAGGCCCAGCCCTTGGGGCTTTGTTCACTGGGATTTTAGAGGTGGAGCGGTCAGGCGTCTGAGAAGGCCTGACCCCCACGCAAGACCGAACCCCTAAAATTCCAATTAACAAAGCCCGCGCGCCCTCGGTGCTTGGCCCTATGGCCGGGGCCCTTTCCGGCGACGGACCGCCGGAGCCGGACGGGCCGCCAAGCGGATCGAGATATGGCTATGATGAATCCGACGCCGGAACACCTTCCGGGTTCCCGCCCGGAAGCGGCGCCACATCCGGGTCGGTCCCATATCGACGGCACAACGCCACACGAAAAGCTCTTCCGCCGTGTAACTGCCCTGTTCCCGATTTTCGGCGTTGGCCACGGCCGACTGTAAGACCTTGTAAATGATCCGAGCCGCCTTTTTGGGCGTAAACTGTAAGATTCGGAATGCTTCGGGCACACTCTTTCCCCGGATGAGGTCAATGACGAGACGGGCCTTCCGAGGGGAGATACGTACATACCGGGCGATGGCCCGACTCACTTCGACCGGCTGAGCCGTTTCGACCTGTGCCATCGGATCCCTCCGACCCCGACTTAATCCCGTCGAGCCTTCTTTTCCGACTTATCGGGGTGGCCCCGAAACGTCCGGGTCGGGGCAAATTCGCCCAGCTTGTGGCCGACCATGTTCTCGGTGATGTATACGGGCACGAAGGTCCGACCGTTATGGACGGCAATCGTCAGGCCGACCATCTCGGGGATGACCGTCGAACGGCGGGACCAGGTCTTGATGACGACCTTCTCCCGAGCCGTCCGGGCCTGAAGGATTTTCTTCAACAAGTGCGCGTCCACGAAGGGTCCTTTCTTGCTCGACCGACCCATGACGGCGGCTCCTTTGAATGCCTGGGTGTTAGGGGGCTGTCTATTTTCGGCGTTTGACGATGAAAGCCTGGGTCCGCTTGTTCCGTCGGGTCTTATAACCCTTCGTCGGCTGGCCCCACGGCGTCACGGGATGGCGGCCCGGATGAGTCTTACCCTCGCCACCGCCGTGGGGGTGGTCGACCGGATTCATACAAGTCCCCCGCACGTGGGGCCGACGGCCCAGCCAACGGGATCGACCGGCCTTTCCGAGCGTCACGTTAAAGTGATCCAAGTTCCCGACCTGACCGATCGTGGCATAGCAGTCCAGGTGCACGCGCCGGATCTCGCCCGAGGGGAGACGGACCTGGGCGTACTCGCCCTCCTTAGCCATAATGACGGCCATCGAGCCGGCCGAACGGGCGATGGCGCCGCCGTGACCTGGCCAGAACTCGACGTTGTGAATCGGGATGCCCTCCGGGATATACCGCAGGGGCAGGGCGTGGCCGACCCGGATTTCAGCGTCGGGGCCTGTCTGAATGATGTCTCCGACCCTCAGGCCATCGGGATGGAGGATGTAGCGGCGTTCACCGTCGGCATAGCACACGAGGGCGATGTTCGCCGACCGATTCGGGTCGTACTCGATCGACTCGACTCGGGCCGGGATACCGACCTTGTCGTATCGGCGAAAGTCGACGACCCGGTAGCGGCGCTTGTGACCGCCGCCGCGCCACCAGACGGTGATACGGCCGGCATTGTTCCGACCGCTCTGACGCTTCCGACCGAAGGTCAGGGGCTTGTAGGGCTCGTCCCGCGTGACCTCTGTGCGGACCAGGACAGTCATGAACCGGCGACCGGGCGTGTACGGTTTAAACCGCTTGAGCATGGCCTATACCCATGTCAGAGCTGTAGGATATCGATCTTATGGCCGGCCCGGAGTTTGACCAGGGCCTTCTTCCAGGCGGGCTTGTAGCCCCGCCGGCCCCGTCGCCACATCCGCCCCCGGGGCTTGGGTTTCATACGAATGATACGGACCTTTTCGACCTTCACGCCGAAGATCTGCTCGACAGCCTGGCGGACCTGGATTTTGTTGGCCGCCGGGTGGATGCGAAAGGTATACCAGTTTTGGGCATCCCGCAGACGGTCGGCCTTCTCCGAGTACACAGGAACCTGAACGATCTCATAAGGACTCAGCGCCTTCATAGCTGACAGACCTTCTGAAGTTCTTCAAAGGCCCGGGGAGTCACGACCAAGTGCGTATGCGTCAACAGGTGATAGACGTGGACGTCCCGGACGGCCGCCACGGCGACGCCCGGGATATTTCGGACAGACTTGACGAAATTCTCTTCGGGCTGAAGGTCGACGAACAAGACGCGGTCGGTCCCGGGACGAAGGCGGAGCCGTTCCATCAAAGCCACGCCGGCCTTTGTCGAGGGCCGTTCCATCGACAGGGCGTGAAGGACTGTCACCCGGCCTGCCCGGAGGCGATCGGCCAAGACGATACGCAGGGCCAGCCGGGTCTTCTTGGCCGGCAGGGGGTAGGCGTAATCCCGGGGCTTAGGACCGAAGACCGTCCCGCCGCCGACCCACAGAGGGGACCGGATGCTCCCATGACGGGCTCGACCCGTCCCCTTCTGGACCCATGGTTTGCGGCCGCCGCCCCGCACTTCGCCCCGCGTCTTGGTCGAGTGCGTCCCCTGCCGTCGGGAGGCCAAATAGTGCCGGACGACCTCCCACACGACATAGGTCTTAGGCGGTGTCTCCAGCAGGTCCGGCCCGACCTCGATCCGATCGACGACCTCGTCCTCCATCGTCCGCACGGAGAGTTCCATCGTCAGCCTCCAAGCCGCTGTCGCACGGCGGTATACTCTTCCATCTGTCCGGCCAGGGTCGACTTCGCCTTCAGGACGTATACGTAGCCGTTAGGGGCCCCGGGGACGCTGCCCATGACCCCGAGGACGTGCTCCTCGGGGACGAGGAGGACTATCCGCAAGTTTCGGACCTTCAGTCGGCGAGAAGCCATTCGTCCTGCCATCCGCTTGCCCTTCAAGACCCGACCGGGGTCGGTATTCGTCCCAATCGAGCCGGGCCGCCGATGGACTTTAGACCCGTGAGAGGCGGGCCCCCCGCGGAAGCCGTGACGGTGGACCCCGCCTTGGAAACCCCGGCCCTTCGTCCAACCGACCACGTCGACCTTCTCTCCCGTTTGGAACACGTCGGCGACCGTGATCTGCTGACCCAAGCGGACTTCCCCCAGAGCTGGGAATTCGACCAGCTTGCGGACCAAGGGCAGGCCGTGCTTCTTCAGGTACCCCTGAAGGGGCCGGTTCAGGCGATGGACCTTCACCGGCTCCAACAAGCCGATCTGAACGGCCGGGTAGCCGTCCCGCTCCGGGGTGCGGACCCGGGTCACGACGCAGGGTCCGACCCGCAAGATCGTCAGGGGCCAGACCCGACCGTCCCCGTCAAACCACTGAAGCATACCGACCTTCCGACCGATGAGGCCGGCGACTGTATATCCAGGCATGGCCGTTCTCTCTTGATAGAACCGTTTGAGCCCGGGAAGATGGCGTCTGATCGGCCTTTCGTAGCGTCCGAGAAACCCGATGTTTCAAGCCAGATGCAGGATGCAAAGACAAGGGCTCGGGGCCAAGGCCCCCAATTCTGCTCCTTCTGCCCCCAGGTCCTGCATCCGGCCTAGGGATCACCTTCCTCGGGCGTCGGAAAAGGCCGCCGGGGCGCCATTCTCCCAAGTCGAACGGTCCTGTTTTTTAGAGTTCAATACCCGGGGCTTTGATCTCCACGTCCACGCCGGCCGGGAGCTCCAGACGCATCAGGGCGTCGATCGTCTGCGGTGTCGGGGCGATGATGTCGATCAAACGCTTGTGGGTCCGAATCTCGAACTGTTCCCGAGACTTCTTGTCCGTATGAGGCGAGCGCAGGACTGTCCATCGGTGGAGCTCTGTCGGCAGGGGTACGGGCCCCGCCACCCGGGCACCTGTCCGTCGGGCTGTCAGGACGATCTCCCGAGCCGACTGGTCGATCAGACGGTGATCAAACGACTTCAGCTTAATACGGATACGGGGCTCTTTCATCCCCTCCGTCTCCGACGCTTTACCGGCCTTGGATGAGTTTATCGGCGACCTGAGCCGGTACGGGCTCATAGTGGTCAAATT
>JANXAA010000116.1:0-4870 GCA_025061865.1 Acidobacteriota bacterium
AAATGCGCGTCGCTCGCTGTTTTTCCCCGAGGACCGCAAACCCCGTGCCGTGGGCGACGTGACAGGTCGAGCAAGCGTCTTCCGCCGGGGGGTGGGGGTGGGATTGCCGGAGACGCACGGCGACGCCCTTATGGCAAGTCGTGCACGTCTCTGGCTCGGCAGCAACCAGATGAGGCTTGTGCGGACTCCCATGCGGTGTATGACAAGCCGTGCATGACCCCTTCTCGTAAGGGGCGTGGGAAAAGACAGGCGGAGGCGCTGAAGGGTGACATTTCTGACACAACTCCGGTGCGGGTGCCTTCAAAAGAACACGGAGGCGGGAAGCGTGCGGGTCGTGGCAAGTCGTGCAGACGGCCTTTTCCGCGGGTGGATGCTGAATGGAGACGTCGTGGCAATCCAAGCAGAGTTTTCGGATGTCCGCCGGCGTCAGCGTTGGAAAGGTATGGTCCCCCGGGTCCTCATGACAAGTCGCACAGTCTTCCAGGACTTCATGTCGGATGGGGAGCTTCTGGAAGTCCTTGTGGCACTTCAAGCACGGCGACGGGGCCTGCAGGAGGAATCCCACGAGGATCAGCCGGATCAAGGCAGGCCTCCCTGCGTCTCATGGGTCTATGAACCTCGTGCTTTTTGTAGCAACTACTGTGCCACTTCCCGGCGGTCCCCGTCCGCGTCTGTCTTAGGCCGATGGGCTGATAGGCAGTCGGCAGGTCAACGCCGAGACTCGGAACGCCTGCCGTCATGCGCACGCCCTCCTCGTGAGGGAAACGAAGTCAGGTCTTGGCCCCTCGGCCTCGGCCCCTGTGTTGTCGACCCCGTCACGCCATCCCGCTGGTTCTTTTAACGCTGGGATGACTCCCGGTCATTATTAGACACCGCCTCTGTGATGACGGGACGGCGTGACGGGGTCTGGTAGGTATCGTTCGCCCTTCGCTATTCGCTACTCGCCGGTCGCTTCGAGGGGCTACGGCCGGGAATATAGAGGTGCGTATCGTAAGGGAGGGGTAAGTCTCGGAGACTTCCATGGCCCTGCCGCCAGAGGTACAGCCAGACCTGGACGACGCGGCTGATGCCCCGCTGAAGCCGAAGGGCGGCGATCCCGAAGGCCGTGCTCCGAAAGTCCAGGTCGGCCCATGCCGAGGGTTCCGACGGAAGTCCAAATTCAACGGGCCGGACCAGCATCTGGGCATACTCGTGGGACTCAGCTCGGACTTTTTGGAGCCATCGGTCCCAGCGGCCGGCCTCAAGATCAGGGTCCCGGTAGCCGTAAAAGACGGGTGGGATCTCCTCCAGATGCCGTCGGGTGAATTCATAAAAAGCCCGGCGGATCGAGGGATCGACTTCCCGATAGACGGACGGGTCGTGAAGCCATAGGATCCATCGGGCGCTTTCCGGCAGGGTCTGAAGGACCGGACCGAGCTGACCCGTCTGGTAGAGACGCTGGGGGACCTCCTTCAACCAGTAAGGTAAGAGGCGCGGTAAGGCTTGAGCTTCCTCGGGCGTCGGGGTCCGGCAGACGGTCGCCCGAGCGACGTCTTCTTGAAGCATGACCAGACGTCGGAGGGCCGGCGGGAGCCACGGGTACGTCTGACGATACGCCCAGGTCTGAACGTCACACCCCCAGGCCGACACGTCGGAGGGGGCGACGACCCCTGCCAAGCCGACCAGGCTAAGAACCCAGAGGTATCTCATGGCGGGATTCTTGCGAAGATCAGGGGTCAAGGGCCAAGAGGCCTTGATTCTTGACTCTCAGGCACGTTATGTCTCTCCGCTGAGACCCAAGTGGGCCCGGGCCGCTGCCACGGAGTCAAAAATCGGAAAGACCCGATCTAAGCCGGTCACCTGCAGAAGTTTTAAGACACGGTCCCGGGGTTGGACCAGAGCCAGCCGAGCCGAAGTTCCCCGGAGGCGTTCCAGAAAGCCGACCAGCTCGCCGAGGCCCGTGCTATCGATGTAGTCGACGCCTCGAAAGTCGAATAAGATGCACGACACGCCTGTGTCGAGGATCTGGTTCATCAGGTCATAAAACTTCCGGGCGCTCTCTCCGATCAGGATCGGACCCTCGATAGCCAGGACTGTGTGGTCGGGAAAGTCCTGCCGAGAGACTTGCATGCCCCACCCTCTCTTCACGCCCAAGAAAACTGGAAGCTATGAAAGGCCCCACAGCGAGGACATTTATCTGGCGGCATCCAGGTCGTCAGTCGAAAATCACACTGGACGCAGACCCAGGCATGATCCTCGGCCAGAGAGGCCTGTCGGGTCGATGCCGCCGTCTGCTGACGGCGGAGCTCGGCCCACAGGATGTCCTTGATCGACAGCATGCCGACGACCTGATTGTCGTGCACGACCGGTAGGTGTCGGCACCGCCGAACACTCATCTTGTAAAGGGCCTGCAGCGAAGAGTCGTCCAGGTCGACGACCTCCACGTCCCGGGTCATGATGTCGGCGACCGACGTCTGACGGGGGTCTCGGTCCCGGGCGACGACCTGGTAGAGTACGTCCCGCTCGGTCACGATGCCGATGAGTTGCCCGTACTCGTTGACGACTGGTAGAGCCCCGACCTGGTGCTCGGCCATCAAGCGGGAAGCCTCGAGGACCGTCGCCTCCGGGAAGGTGACCCAGACTTCCAGACTTGGCAGGATGTCCCGGACTTTCAGCATAAGCCTCTCAGGCAGGCACGCGCCGTGGTCGCCCTGCCTTACCATGATAGATCAAAAGGGTCTCTTTGTCATATCAGGTCTTCGACAGACGGCATCGGCCGACCTGACCCAGACCCTATCCAGCCAGCACGTAGGTCCGAAGCCAATCGACCAGCTCGGTCACCGGGGCCGTCTGGGGCCACCCGGAGAGGATGACCCGGTCGGGAGGCTCGACCCGGGCCTTTGGCCATCGGGCCAGCCGTCGGAGCCAAGTCTGCAGGCGGGCGTCGTCGGGGACGTCCAGTCGGAGGACGAGGGCGTCCTGCTGGACGCTCAGTTCTGTCACGCCCTCTCGTTGGAGCTCGACCCGCAGGCGGGCCAGGTGAAAGAGGTTCTCGACGGCCTCGGGGAGGGGACCGTAGCAGTCCCGGATCTCTTGAGCCAGAACCGTCACCCGCTCGACCGTGTCGGCCTCAGCCAGGGCCCGGTAGTAGTACATGCGATGGCGTTCCGAGGGCATGTAGTCGTCGGGAATCTCGGCGTGAACGGGTAGGCGGAGGGTCGTCCGACGCGGCGGCTGATACGGCTCATTTTTCAGGTCGGCGACGGCCTGACGAATGACCTCGACGTAGGCGTCCAGGCCGAGGGCCTGCATGTGACCGTGTTGCCGCCGGCCCAGGAGCTCCCCGGCGCCCCGCAGTTCCAAGTCTAGGGCCGCCAGACGGAATCCCGAGCCTAGTTCCGTAAACTCCCGTAGAGCCGCCAGGCGCCGTCGGGCGACCTCGGAAAGCTCGGCCATCGGAGGGACTATCAAGTAGGTGTAAGCCCGACGGTAGGAGCGGCCGACCCGGCCTCGGAGCTGATAGAGCTGGGCCAGACCGAAGCGATGGGCGTTGTTGACGATAAGCGTATTGACGTTCGGGATGTCGACGCCGTTCTCGATGATCGTCGTCGTCACCAAGACGTCGACGTCGCCCTGCATGAAGCGGAGCATCGTGTCTTCCAGGCGTCGGGGCGGCATCTGCCCATGCGTGACGGCGATCCGAGCCATCGGGCACAGGTCCTGTACGAGGGCGGCCATCCGGTCTAACGTCTCGACCTCGTTGTGGACGAAGTAAACCTGGCCTCCACGACGGAGTTCGTGCTCGATGGCCGACCGGATGACCTCCGGCGAGAAGTGGACGACGTGGGTCTGGACGGCCAAGCGGTCCCGGGGTGGCGTCCGAATTAGGCTGATCTCCATCAGGCCCGACAGGGCCATCTGGAGCGTTCGGGGGATCGGCGTGGCCGTCATCGACAGGACGTCGGCCGTCCGGCGGAGCTGTTTGAGCCTTTCCTTTTGGAGGACGCCAAAGCGCTGTTCCTCATCGAGGACGACGAGGCCCAGGTCGAAGAACTCGACGTCGTCCGAGAGGAGACGGTGCGTCCCGATGATGATGTCGATCTCCCCCTTCTTAAGGGCTTGCAGGAGGGACCGCTGTTCAGCCTCCGGGACGAGCCGGCTCAGCATGGCGATCCGAACGGGAAATTCGGCAAACCGCCGGGTGAACGTCATGTAATGCTGAAAGGCCAGGACTGTCGTCGGGACCAGGACGGCGACCTGCTTACCGCCAAGGACAGCCTTCATGGCCGCCCGCATGGCGACCTCCGTCTTGCCGAACCCCACGTCCCCGCACAAGAGCCGGTCCATCACCCGGGACCGTTCCATGTCCCGCTTGACCTCCTCGATGGCCCGCTTCTGATCCGGCGTCAGCTCATAGGGAAAGGCTGCCTCGAAGGCCTGTTGAACGTCGTCGTCCGGCGGGAAGGCAAAGCCTTCGATGACCTGACGGGCCGCATAGAGATCGACGAGCTCTCGCAGGATGCCCTCGATGTTCTGCCGAGCCCGACGTTGCTTGGCCTGCCAGGTCCGACCGCCGAGCCGGTCCAAGGTCGGCGGTTCATCGGATGGACCGACGTACTTGCGGATCAGGTCAAGTCGGTCGACCGGGACGTATAGCCGGTCGCCCCCGGCGTACTCGATGGCGACAGTCTCGATCGAACGCTCTCCGTAATGAAGCCGCTGGAGACCGATAAAGCGGCCAATGCCGTGCTCGGTGTGGACGACGTAGTCGCCAGGCCGAAACTCCGATAAGTCCATCGCTTGCGAGCGTTCCAGGGACATGGGGTGACGGACATCCAGGACGATGCGACGCCCGAAGATGGCGTCCTCGGGGACGACCCACAGGCCCAGG
>JANXAA010000116.1:4880-6868 GCA_025061865.1 Acidobacteriota bacterium
AGACCCCAGTGCAGAGAATGGTAGGTGAGGACAAGGGCATCGTCCCGCCAGGCCAGTTCCAACGCCTCCGGCGGGACAACAGGACCTGCCTGCATGAGACGTTCCCGTAAGAGAGCCTGGAATCGCTCGGCCCGAAGCCGGGAACTCAGGACGGGGACCACCCGGACGGCGGACCGCAGGAAGGCCTGGGTGTCCCGGAGGAACCGGTCGATGTGGCCTTCATAAGAAGCCGGCGCTCGCCACCCCAGACGTCGGCCGCCTGCCTCGGCGGATTCCGACCTGCTCTCGGCGACCATCCGTTGCACGCACCGGCACCCCGCCTGGAAGCTCTCCCACTCGCCGGCCGGTGTGAGCCACTCCTCGGGCGCCGGCGCCGGAATACCTTGCTCGAGAGCATGCCGGGCGGCCTCCTCGGCATGGCGGTACAGGGCTTCCCATTGAGCATAGACAGCGGCCGGTTCGGAGACGACCCACTCGGCTTCCGGCATGACCTCCCACCAAGCGTGAAGCGTCTCGAAGGCCCAGGCCAGGTAGTCCTCATAGCCCGGGCAGCGTCCTTGCTCGGTCCACGCCTCCAGGGCGGCCTCCCAGGCCGGCCCCCACTGATTCGGAGGGACCGCCTGGGCGGCCCGCTGCAACCACCGGTCCGTCTGCGCCCGAGTCAGGGGAAACTCGACCCAGGGGAGGACCCGTAGAGTTTCCAACCGAGCCTTGCTCCGTTGGGTCTCCACGTCAAAGACCCGGACCTCCTCCAGCCGCTCGTCGAAGAATTCCATCCGGATGGGGTCCCCATAGCCGGGCGGGAAAACGTCTACGATGGCGCCCCGGACGGCAAAGTCGCCGGCTTGCTGGACTTGGTCAGTCCGACGGTACCCATACTGTACGAGGAGCTCGATCAAGAAGTCCCGGGGGATTTCCATTCCGGGCCTAAAGTCCCAACGAAGGTCTTGAAAGAACGTTAAAGACGGGACCCGCCGGACGGCCGAGCCCACGGGCAGGATGAGAACCCACCGGGAAGACCCGATCAGCGTAGACCATGCCCGTAGACGGGTCGCCACGATATCCGGATGAGTCTCGACCAGCAGGAAAGGCGTGCGCTCATAGTCGGGGAGCGAGACGACCGGGACCGACCGGTCCGCATCACCCGCCAGGACGGTCTGCCAAAACCGAACCTCGTCCTCCCGATCGGCCAGACGCCGGTCGTCCGGAACGAGCCATACGATGGGTCGATCAGCCCGAAGTGCTCGGGCCGCCACCAGCAAGGCCTGCCCGCCGGGGGCGACGTCATACACGACCGCCAGCCGCAAGACTTCATCGACGCTCCACGGCGTGACCGTTCGAGCCCCCATCGGATGCCTCGCCCTTGAGATTCCGCCTATCGGGTACCGGGTTGACGTCAAGATATAAGATTCCGGCCTGCAGGATGCAAGGCCTTCGTGTCCTGTCTCCCTGGATTTTCGCGGTTAGGTCTTGGGTATGGGGTGGCGGGGATCCCGAGTCCGGGATCAGGCTTTTCTCAGACGGCTGACCCCTGACGCCCAGTACCTAACCCCTAAAGTTCCAAATAGACGGGTCCATGGGCCTGACGACAGAGCCTGAGTCTTGACCGTGACCTACAGGGACACACTTGTGTACGGTTATACGACACAAGAGGGACAGAGAGACGGCCTCACCCCTCGGGCAAAGCTATGTCGGTCCTGAGATTTCACCGGACCGGTCCTCATTGAAACAAAATCTGTTGCTTGATAAAGGCTATCGAGCCCATCCAGGGCAAACTCCGCAAGGTATCGATCCTAAGGACAAGGGGATCTGTGCCTGGAAATGAAAAGTATGAAGATACCGCTATGAAGCGTATGGCGTCTATCGAGCTCGTTGGCATTCTGCGGCAGTATCGGTCTCGGTTGCGGAACGTGGATGCCGAGACGATCGAGCGCACGGTTCGACTGGCCGACGAAGTGGGTGAATCCTGGTCCCGCAAGGGAGTCGTC
>JANXAA010000117.1 GCA_025061865.1 Acidobacteriota bacterium
CCTTAGCGAGCCTTCGGATGTCGCCGGTCGCTTTGGCGGCCGTCCTGAAGCGGGAGGTCGGGATCGAGCCGATCGTACACTTTACGTGCCGGGACCGAAACGTCATCGCCTTGCAGTCGGAGCTCCTGGGGGCGGCGGCCTTGGGGATTCGAGCCGTCCTGGCCCTGACGGGTGAGCCTGTCGAGGTCGGCGAGTTCCCCAAAGCGACGTCTGTGTTTGACGTGGACGCCGTCGGCCTGATCCGAATCCTCCGGAACTTGAACGAAGGCCGGAACCTGGCGGGGAATTCCATTGATGCCCGGACCCGCTTTATCATCGGTGGCAGTGCGAACCCCCTGGCGGCCGACCTGGAGCGGGAGGTCGAACGGGTTCGGCAGAAGGTCGAAAACGGGGCCTCCTTCCTGGTGACCCAGCCCATCTACGACCCGGACGTCATCTTCCGCTTTCGGGATGCCCTGAGGGACCTGGCCGTGGACCTCCTCGTGGGCATCTGTCCGCCTATTAGCGAACGGTACGCCCGATTTTTGGTCAATGAGGTACCCGGCATTTCGATCCCCCAGACATGGATCGACCGGCTCCGGGGCCAACCCCGGGAGGCCGCCGAGCGGGTCGCCGTCGAACTCTCGCAGGCTCTCATGGAGCGCTTGCGGGGTGCCGTGCAAGGATTTTATCTGATGCTTCCGATGGGACGGTACGACCTGGTCGAAACTCTGATCAGTGACTCAGTCGATAGGCTTGTGGGTCGGGGATATAGCTCGTGACTGGGGCGTAGGTTTTTAGGGGTCACGGGGCAGGGATGCGGGCTCTGAGCCGCTACCTAGCTCCAGATCCCTGGTCCCATCCCCGTACCAATGACCTGGCCCCGGGACCTGAGACCCCATCTTGGATTCTGCATCTTGTATCCTTAAGGAGTCCTGTCATGCCTTATGAAAAAGTGCCGCTTATCCGAGTCGAACCGCCGGGTCCCAAGGCCCGGGCAATCGTCGAAAAGGACCATCGGTTCTGTTCGCCGTCGTATACCCGGCCCTATCCATTCGTGATGGCCCGCGGGGAGGGCGCCGTCGTCGAAGACGTGGACGGTAACGTGTATCTCGACTTCACGTCGGGCGTGGCCGTCCTTAACACGGGTCACTGCCACCCCGAGGTCGTCCAGGCCATCCAGCGACAGGCGTCTACGTTCGTCCACATGGCCGGGACGGATTTTTACTACAGCCTGATGGCTGACCTGGCCGAGCGCCTAGCCCGCCTACCCGGCGAGGGTGAATGGCGGGTCTTCTTTACGAACTCGGGAACGGAATCCATCGAGGCGGCTATGAAGTTGGCCCGTTGGGTCACGGGCCGGACCGACTTCATCGCTTTCTACGGCGCCTTTCACGGCCGAACGTACGGCTCGCTGGCCCTGACAGCCAGTAAGGCCGTCCATAAACGACGCTTCGGCCCTTCGGTCGGTGTGGTTCACCACGTCCCCTATCCGAATCCCTACCGGCCCTTCGGCCAGGTGCCTCAGGAACATTGTACGGACGTCACCCTGACGTTCATCGAGGAATACACCCTGAAGCGCACGGCCCATCCGGAAGACGTCGCCGCTGTCATCGTCGAGCCGATTCAGGGCGAAGGTGGGTACGTCTTCCCGCCACCGGACTTCCTACCCCGTCTACGAGCCCTGACCGACAAATATGGGATCCTGCTTATCATCGATGAGGTCCAGACGGGCATGGGCCGGACAGGTCGCTGGTTCGCCTACCAGCACAGCGGTATCCAGCCGGACATTATCGCCGTCGCTAAAGGCATCGCCTCAGGTCTTCCCCTGGGTTGCATCCTCGCCCGGTCCCACCTGATGACGTGGCCGATGGGCGCTCATGCCAACACCTTCGGGGCGAACCCCGTCGCCTGCGCAGCGGCCCTCAAGACCCTGGACCTCCTGCAGGGCGGCCTGATGGAACGGGCCCGAACCCTGGGGAACTACCTGCGTGAACGTTTGCAAGCCCTCATGGATCGACACTCGACGATCGGTCGTGTGGAAGGCCTGGGTCTGCTGGTCGGGCTCGAACTCGTGATGGACCGGGTCAGGCGAGAGCCCTTCCCGGCTCTTCGGGATGAGGTCGTCCACCGATGCTTCCGGCGGGGTCTTCTCCTGTTAGGTTGCGGCGATAGCACGATTCGCTTCATCCCGCCCCTGGTCGTCGAAAAGGAGCAGATCGACACGGCTGTAGCCATCTTCTCGGAAGCCCTGCGGGAGTGCGAAGGGGCGGCGGAAAAGTACAAGTGAGATGCGGGATAGGTCCCGGTGAAGAGGTCCCCAGACCGTAGGCCTAGGACTTGACTGAGGGGTCCCAGGCATTCTCGACAGCCCGGTGGCTCTGTGGCCGCCGGGTTGAGACTTGGCCCCCGACACCTGAGACGTCGGTCCATTCCATTTCTATGCGGGTCTTTCTCACGGGTGCGACCGGTTATGTAGGTTCAGCCCTCTTGGAGGCCCTTCTACGACGGGGCACCGACGTGACTGTCCTCGTCCGGGACTCTGCCCGCCTGGAGAGCACTGGGCCTCCAGACCGCCTGCGGGTCATCCCGGGGGACCTCCTTCAACCCGAAAGTTACGAGGCTGCCCTGCGGGGCGCGGACGCCGTCGTCCACATGGCCGCCCTCGTCCGCGTGTGGTCGCCGGACCCCCAAGCCTTCGAACGGGTCAATGTGGAAGCGACCGAAGACCTGATCCGACGAGCGCTCGAGGCCGGGGTGGCTCGCGTCCTGTATACCTCTACGTTTTTCGCCCTGGGCCCCGGCCGTCCCGGTCAGGTCCTCGACGAGACGGCTCCGACGCGGCCGCCCCTGCGGAATCCTTACCGCCGAACAAAGGTCGAGGCCCTCTATCGAGTCCGCCGCCTTCAGTCCGAGGGCGCCTCAGTCATCACACTCTTTCCAGGGGTCGTCTACGGGCCTGGCCGGATAACCGAGGGCAATTTCGTAGCCGGCCTTATCCGAGACTTCCTGGCCGGTCGCCTACCGGGTTATATCGGGCGCGGGCATCAACGGTGGTGCTTCGCCTGGATTCACGACGTGGTCCAAGGGTTCCTGCACGCCCTGGAGCGGGGCACGCCGGGCCGGGAATACATCCTGGGCGGCGAAAACCGGACGGTCCGAGAGTTTTTCCACTATGTGGCGGCCTGGACAGGTCGCCGACCCCTTCGATGGCCGATTCCCGGGCCGGTCGTTCAGACCGTCGCCGGACTTCAATTCGCCCTCGACCGCCTCCGGGGCCGGCCGCCTCGGCTGTCGCCTTCGGCGGCCGGGCTGATGCTCTACGATTGGGCCTTCACCAGCGAGCGGGCCTGCCGGGAACTGGGCTATACGGTGACGTCCTTCGAGGTGGGCCTCCGCCAAACGGTCGAATGGCTCCTCAGCTCGGGGACGGACCGGTGCCCGACATGCGAGTGACTCATCGGCTTGCTATGATCACCCCAGTTGCGACCTGCGAGCGAGGTCCCTGGAGTCATCTAAGGGGTTCCGCAAACATCTCGACCCCGCTCGCTAGAGTGGGGTCGAACTGGGGACCAAAAATGGGTGCCCGCGATTCCGGTCGCCGGTCCCCTATCCCTGGTCGACTGAACTGAGCGGGGCAGGTATGATACCTTCTCGGGTATGGCTTTCCGTCATGGGGGGAATGGCCTGGCTGGCGGCGGTCGTCGGAGAAGTCGACGGCGGGACTAGTTCGGCCACCGCGGCCCCACCTTCTCCACGACCTGTCCCGACGAGAACCGGGAGCGCTCGACTGGACGGGACGGTCTATGATACCGAGAGTCGGCCTATTGCGGGGATCCGCTTGGTCTTGCGACCCCGGGCCGAGGCCAACGTGACCTTCGAGACCATCACGGATGCCCGAGGCCGATACGGCCTTGACCGACTGGCCGGGGGTTACTACGAGGTCTTGCTCCGGTGGGGCGACCGCACGGTCGTCCAGGTCACCGTCTGGCTTGCCCACGGGCGGGCCCATCGAGTCGACTTCTACATCGACAGACAACGCCTCAAAACCGAGCGGTGAGGTAATGGGGGTTCGGATGCAAGGCCTGGTCTATGTCTACAAACCCTGAGGAGGTGGGACCGTGACGTTGAGAATCTTAGATGACTGCCTTTACGTCGGCGCCGGTCCGGCGGCAGCCCAGATGGCCCGGGACCTTCAGGCCGAGGCCGTCGTGTTTGACGTCCTGCGGGCCTGTGCCACCCTCACGACCCTCTTGGCTAGCCCCGTGCAGACACCTGTTTGGGTCAGCGACTCGGTCGAAGCCTGTCGACGAGTGCAGGCGAGCCTTTGGCCAGACGTCCGCCTGGGAGGCGAGCGGAATTCCCGACCCATCCCGGGCTTTGACTTTGGAAACAGCCCCGTAGAAATCCTCCGGCGTTCGGAAGACCTGGCCGGATGTCGCGTCATCCTGACGACAACAAGCGGGACCCGAGCGCTGGTCGCTGGCCCCCGGGGGCACACGTGGGTCGGTAGTCTGACCAACCTCCAGGCTGTCATCGACCAGGTACGGACATGGTACCAGGCCGGTCGTCGGGTCCTGCTGGTGGCCGTGAGTGGTCAGGTCGACGAAGACCCCTGGGTCCACGAAGACCTTTACGTAGTCTTGCACGTCCTGTGGCATATCACTCCGGCATCGATCGAGACTTGGGCACCAGACCTGGCAGCCCGATGGGAACGGCATCAGGGCGAACCGGACTGGCCGGGCGTCCTGCGGTCGACGTCCCACGGCCAGGAACTGGTCGACCTGGGCCTGGGCGAGGACGTCACATGGATCGGGGAATCCGCCAGTCTCTATCCCTGGGTCCCGGTCGTCGGGACCAGCGCGCCGCCGGACCCCCATCTGGCACCCGTCCACCGACCATAAGGGGCGAAGGGCGTAGAGCCAGGCGCAAAGAACGAAGAGCCGAGCGCTCTGTGCCCTTTGCCTGGCCATCAGCTTGGCATCCCGCATCGGAAGCCCTACACTGAAAGGACAGCCTTGATCAGAGGGGGAGTCTATGACCGGCAAGCGTCGTAGGAATGGGGGGATGGCTGTCGCGCCGACTCGACCCAAGAAATCACGGATGGACTCGACCTGCCGGGTCCGCCCCACCAGTGGGGACTTAGAGGCTATCCAGGCCGCTTACGGGCGCTGGACGCAGACGACCCTCCGGGAGTCCCTAGAGCGCCAGCCCGAGCGCCAAGTCGACTTCACCACCGTGTCGAGTCAACCGATTCAGCGGCTTTACACGCCCCTGGACGTGGCCGACATCGATTATCTCCGGGACATCGGTTTCCCTGGGGAGTTTCCCTTCACGCGGGGTATCCACGCCACGATGTACCGGGGTCGTTTGTGGACCTTTCGACTCTTCTCGGGCTTTGGGACGCCCGAGGACACGAACCGTCGCTATAAGTTCCTCATCTCCCAGGGTCAGACGGGTCTGAGCGTCGCCTTCGACTTGCCGACGCTCTATGGTCGGGACCCCGATCATCCCCTGAGCCTTGGTGAGGTCGGCAAGTGCGGCGTGTCGATCGTTACCCTGCGAGACATGGAAATCCTCTTTGACGGCATTGACTTAGCATCCATCACGACGTCGATGACGATTAACTCGCCGGCGGCCGTCCTCATCTGCATGTATGCCGCCGTCGCCCTCAAGCGGGGCATTCCCCTTGACGGGGTCGGTGGGACGACCCAGAACGATATCCTCAAGGAGTACATCGCCCAGAAGGAGTATATCTATCCGCCCCGACCCTCGATGCGCCTCATCGTCGACTCCATCGCCTGGTGCGCCCGACACATGCCGAAGTGGAACCCTATCAGCATCAGTGGTTATCACATCCGGGAAGCCGGCTCGACGGCCGTCCAGGAGTTGGCTTTCACGTTGTATGACGGCATCGAGTACGTGCGACACTGCATCGAGGCCGGCCTCGACGTCGACGAGTTCGCGCCCCGCTTGAGCTTCTTCTTCAACTGCCACAACGACTTCTTCGAGGAAATCGCCAAGTTCCGGGCGGCGCGTCGGATCTGGGCCCACGTCATGCGGGACCGGTTCCACGCCCAGAACCCCCGGTCCTGGTGGCTCCGGTTCCATACCCAGACGGCTGGCTGTTCCCTGACATGGCAACAACCCTACAACAATCTTATCCGGACGACTATCCAGGCCCTAGCGGCCGTCTTCGGGGGGACCCAGTCGCTTCACACAAACGCCTTTGACGAGGCCTACGCCCTGCCGACGGAGTTTTCGGCCATGATGGCCCTCCGGACCCAGCAAATCATCGCTTTCGAGAGCGGCGTCGCCAACACCATCGACCCCCTCGGGGGGTCTTACTTCGTCGAGGCCCTGACGAGGAAGATGGAAGAGCAGGCTTACGAGTATTTCGACAAGCTGGACGCCATGGGCGGTATGATCCCGGCCATCGAGCGGGGCTACCCCCAGCGGGAAATCGCCGAGGCGGCGTATCGATATCAGCGGCAGATCGAAAGCAAAGAGAAGATCATCGTCGGCGTCAACGAGTATGTCATCGAAGAAGACCGGCCTATCGAGATCCTATACATCGATGAGAAGGTCGCCGAACAGCAGATCGCCCGCATGAACGAGGTCAAACGCACGCGCAACGACCGGGCCGTTGTCGAATCGCTCCAGGCCCTCCGCCGGGCTGCTCAGGGAACCGACAACCTGATGCCCTACATCCTCGAGGCCGTCCTGAACTACGCCACTATCGGTGAGATCTGTGACACCCTTCGAGACGTCTGGGGCGAGTGGGAAG